>JAGLUC010000253.1 GCA_023134955.1 Methylococcales bacterium
ATCCATAATAAAATGCAAAATTAAAGACCTGACCCCTATATGTTTGACCCCTATATGTTAGCTTTTGTGAAGATTTAATTAAATGAAAAAGGAATTATTATAAATTGTGGTTAGTATAAATTTAAAAGATAAAAAGTTATTTGGCAATGATGCTGGTGAGGACGAAGAGCTTGATGTTTTAAACTCCTATTATATTGACCATTCTGATTTTGATGATTTTTTTGATATTGATGAAAAAATTTCTATCGTTAGTGCTCGTAAAGGAATGGGGAAATCAGCATTACTATCCCGCCTAGAATATAAACTAACAAATGAATTGAGATATAACTCTCCGCTAGTCATAAGAGTCAAAGGAAATGATTTATTAGGGTTAGGAAATTTCTCAGGTGATGACCATGCTTTTCTTGAGAATTATTGGAAGCAGATAACTGGGGTCAGATACAAATTAAATGTTATGCTACTATTTAAATCACTCTAAATCGGTACGTAGTTATGGCACGTCTTCGAAGAATATCGCCAACCGGTGTTCCGGTTCACTTGATTCAGCGAGGTAATAATCGGCAAACCTGTTTTGCTACATTGGAGGATTATACTCAACAGGGCACTCACCAGATTCAGTTTTGTAAAATAAAATTTCTCTCATTCATGACATGTTAACTTATAAGTGAACTAGCGTGCAAGGTGATATTTTTTGAGCCTAATTGGGATAGGAAAGGCTGAAGGCTGTGAGAATTAAGGAGAGAAATTATTTTTTGTTTTTATTATAGTTGATTAAGTATGTCTTCTTTTAATGAAATAAAATCAAAGATTTTGTTTTTTAATTGTTGGAAGTTTGAAGGTATTAATTGATGATTTTTTTCAGCCAGGCTAATTTCCATGGCTTTGGCTATTTCTTGAATATCAGTGAAACCACAAAAACTAACAGAGCCATGAAGTTTGTGAGTAATTTGTTCAGCCAGTGCCAGGTTTTTATTAGTTAATGCTTCTTCAATTAATTGAGATTGTTCTTTAAGTTCAAGAAATAATTTATTAAAAATTGTGGTCGCTAACTCATAATTTCCTGAAGTTTTACCTAACATCATCGAAATATAAGGATTAATTTTTGTTTCAACTTCAGTTTTATTAATGATATTGTTTTGAGTAGTCATTGAATTTCTTTAGACATCGGTATGGATACGGTTTATTGCCTGGTTGTTGTTGATAGACTGCGCTGCTAAACAGCTACTTAGTCTGTTTAGTGCCTTGCTATTAACTGCAATCATTGCCTTGTTCTCAAAGATTTTAAGAGTATATCTGCTCAGACAGAATTAATAGAGGTGCCATTATTATAAAACCCACATCTGAGGTAACTAGGAGTATACAGAAATGAAATAGAAAAAAAGCTATATTTTTATTGACTATTTTAGAGAATGCTAATATTCTTTGGTTCTTAGTATTCCTTCATTCTCGCTTATTACTGCTGCATTATTCTATTTCCCAATAGGCATCCGGCAGGAGACGGTCTGTAAAAGACTGTGTATTTTAATCGTCAATACAACAATGGTGGGTTACTAGTATTGGTGTAAATTTACACCAATAATAAAGTACTTTCATTATAACGGATGAGGATAAAATCATGGCTCGAATAGTAGTTTTAGGCGCAGGTATTGGCGGAGTACCAATGGCTTATGAATTGAAAGAAGTGCTCGCTAAAGAACATCAAATTACTATAATTTCAGATTCACCTACCTTTCATTTTGTGCCCTCTAATCCTTGGGTTCCACCAAAATGGCGAAAACCAGAGGACTTAAAGATTGAATTAGCACCTGTGATGAAAAAGAAAGGTGTTGAATTTATTCAAAAGGCAGCCACAAAAGTTGATCCAGAGAATAGTCAGATACAAATGGATGATGGCTCAACTGTTGCTTATGATTATCTGGTTATTGCCACAGGGCCTCGTTTAGCTTTTGACGAAGTGCCTGGATTAGGACCAGAGGGATATACCTCTTCAGTTTGTCACGTAGACCATGCGGCATTAGCATCAAAAGACTGGGATGCTTTTATGGAGAATCCAGGGCCAATTGTTATAGGTGCAGTGCAAGGAGCTTCATGTTTTGGTCCGGCATATGAATATTTAATGATTTTAGAAACCGAATTACGAAAAAGAAAAATTCGTGAGCAAGTGCCTATGACTTTTGTCACATCTGAACCTTATATCGGACACTTGGGTTTAGGAGGGGTAGGAGATACCAAAGGATTGCTTGAAAGTGCTTTGCGCGACAAAACCATTAAATGGGTGACTAATGCCAAAGTTGATAAGATTGAAGATGGCATGATGTATGTGACAGAAGTTGATGATAAAGGTGAAGACAAAACCAAATATGAACTTCCCTTTAAGCACGCCATGATGCTTCCGGCATTTACCGGAGTAGATGCGGTTAGAAATGTTGATGTGGATGGGCTTATTAACCCCAGAGGGTTTGTATTAGTTGATAAATATCAAAGAAACCCAACATTCAAAAATATTTATTCAGTGGGCGTGTGTATTGCATTACCACCAGTAGAAAAAACCCCTTTACCTGTAGGCACACCAAAAACAGGCTATATGATTGAATCAATGGTCACGGCAACAGCGCATAATATTAGGGATGAGCTGGCAGGCAAAGAACCTTCAGATATACCCAGTCTAAGTGCCTTATGTTTGGCTGATTTGGGGGATACGGGAGTAGCATTTTTAGCGGTACCTCAAATTCCACCTAGAAATACCACATGGTCTAGCCATGGTAAATGGGTGCATATAGCAAAAATATGCTTTGAAAAATATTTTATGCGTAAAGTAAGAAAAGGCATTAGTGAGCCATTCTATGAAAGAATAGTACTTAAATTAATGGGTGTTGTAAGATTAAAATAGGAGAATAAAATGACAATAGATCGAATGGTAATGGCCTTTGCTGGCACATTTATATTAATTAGTATTGGGCTGGCTATTGAGGTTTCACTTAACTGGCTTTGGTTAACTGGATTTGTTGGATTGAATTTATTTCAAGCAGCATTTTCAGGGTTTTGTCCATTAGCTATTATATTGAAGAAGCTAGGTGTTAAGCCAGGTTGCGCATTTTAGACTGAAAAAGTAAAAATAAATAAAGCTTTATAACCGATGTGTAAAACATACTGTAGAGCGAACTTCAGTCTGCAATACTCAACGAGATTGGTTTAAAACTCTGTTCATAGTGGATCAATAATGCCATGGACGGTATGTAGTAGGGTAATGTATTAATCGTCCCAAAAGTATTCGCAGTAATAAAAAAGTAGCCCGTATGAAGTTTACGAAATACGGGGAACCGATGACTCGAAACCCCGTATTACACTTCGTTTCATACGGGCTACAATATGTGTTAATAAAATAGTGTCAAAATACCCCTGCCAGAACTTTTGGGATGATTAATAGGAGCAATTACCGAGTCGCGTTCTACAAAACACTCATTAAACTAAAGTTGCCGAAGTTCTAGTAGTCAGTCAATGATGTATTGATGGGTTCTTGTTGTTAAGCCCTCTCTTGCTGGAGAGGGTTTGGGTGAGGAGGTATAAAATGAACGCTTTTTTCCTTATTCCCTTAGATCTGTCATCCATCAAACCAAAGTTGCCGGGCTACTAGAAACTTTGGGGTAATTATTTGTTAATCAAGCAAATTATTTGTCTGAATCGCAAGCTAAATCAAGTATCCTGAATCACAATATTAGGAAACTTGCTACTGTAATCCTTTGCTTTTAAAGCAAGCTTCCCAGCCATTTTTCTAGCAATTGACTGGTATATTTCAGTGGGTCTGCCATCAGGATCTGCAACAACCGTTGGCCTGCCAGAATCAGCAAATTCACGAATATTAATGTCTAACGGTAATGAGCCAAGTAAATCAATATTATTTTTCTTTGCCATTGCCTCTCCACCTCCGTGACCAAAAATAGCTTCTTCATGCCCACAATGACTACAGATATGTGTACTCATATTTTCAACAATACCAAGAACAGGCACATTTACTTTTTCAAACATGCCTAATCCCCGTTGCGCATCAATCAATGCAATATCTTGAGGTGTTGTAACAATAATAGCTCCGGTAACTGGAATTTGTTGCGCTAATGTCAATTGAATGTCACCTGTACCCGGTGGTAAATCAACAATTAAATAATCAAGATTATCCCAGTTAGTATCATTTAAAAGTTGTTGTAAGGCATTGGTTACCATGGGGCCACGCCATATCATGGGTTGATCGTCATCAATCAAATAACCGATTGAATTGGTCTGGACAGCAAAAGAAATTTTAGGATTCATCCGCTTACCATCATCACTAGCCGGATAACCTGATAAACCAAGCATAGTCGGAATACTAGGGCCATAAATATCAGCATCAAGAATACCAACATTTGCACCTTCAGCCGTTAATGCCAGAGCTAAATTAACAGCGGTTGTGGATTTACCGACACCACCTTTACCAGAAGCAACGGCAATAATGTTTTTAACATTAGACATTACTTTCAAAGTTTGTTGAACAGCATGGGAGACAATATTAACACTTACATCAACTTTAATTTTTCCAATACCGGTAACAGCTTTTAATTGCTGTTCAAGAGTAGTTTGTAGCTTAGGTAAATAACTTTTAGCAGGGTAGCCCAGTTCAATAGTCACATTAACATCGGCACCCTCTATAGAGATTTTTTTAACCGACTTAGCGGATACCAAATCAGTTTCTACATTCGGATCAATAAAGGATGCAAGCAGGTTTTCAATATCTGCCTTAGTGATTTCGGACATGAACAACAACTCCAGTTAAAAAGAATAATAACCTAGTATTTTACTAAAGATATAATGCGGTGACTATATAAACTATCAAAGAAGTCACTAATAGCAAGATAAAAAGTGAGCTAAAGCCAGTCTTTACCAGTAAATTATTAATAGTTCCAAAAGTATTGTCAGTATAAATCTTGCTTCAGAAACTGTTTAATCGCGAATCAGGCATGCCAGAATTTATGGAACTATTAATAACACATATTGTAGCCCGTATGAA
>JAGLUC010000254.1 GCA_023134955.1 Methylococcales bacterium
CCGAACCTGTTTGCCTTCGTGAACAGTGCTCTGTTGGGCAATATCTGCTGCTGGCTTTGACGGTTTGTGGAGTCTGGCGATCTGCCGAAATGTATTTCGAATTTCTGAATGAGGAATATCTTTAATGGTACCGTTTACCTGTGGCAGGGTATCAAAGTAAGAGCGCCATTCCGGTGCTACCGAATCTGGATTTTGCAGGTAGGTTTCGTAGATATGCTCAAGATAAACAGCATTGCTTCCTGCTAGAGGGGAAGAGCCTCGTAGTGCCTGTAGGCTAGGTTTTTTTACTTTGTCATCCATAGTTCTGGTTGAACAAATAATTTGGTCGTCTATTAAAGTTCCTATATTAAATATAGCGGCGGTCTTTTTGTTTTCAATAGGTTTTTTTGGATGAAACTCCCGGTTTGGACGCATTTTTCAGGCGTTGAGATGTTATTAGGTCGAAATGCTCACCTTGCGGCTATTTTTTTGCACCCTGTTTGGTTGAGTGTTGGTTATTCAATAACAAGCAATAAATCTAATAATATACATATGAAAACATCTGTAAGTAATTGTTTATTCTTGCTTATATTGATAGATAAATTAGAGATACTCGAGAAGGGGTTTGCCTAACATATTACGTGCATCACCAATTAAAGCACCGCAATACCCAATCGTCTCCCTCAGCAGCCACGGCATGAGTATATGAATCAACCACAGGTAAATTCTGAATACACCATTTTGTCCTGGGGTTTGTATTGGAGGTTAGGCTAGCCTTTGCTTGAAGATATTCCGGTAGTTTGATTATTTCGGTGTGGGGTTCGGTCGATAAACTGACATCAAAATCACCAAGTCCACCTGATATGCCAGTACCCAATGCCTTGAGTATGGCCTCCTTACGGCACCACCCGCTAAAAAATGCGTTCTTCTGCAAGGGGCCAGGTGTATTTTGCAAGACCTCATATTCTGTCGGGCTAAAGAATCTTTTGGCAATCTTCAGATATTCGAATTCTCTTTTAAGGTATTCAATATCAACCCCAACAGCACGGTCAGCTGAAATGGCTATGAGTCCAGTTTCGTGAGAATGGGACAGATTAAAGTTGAGCGTTGGTTCGTTACCGTTGGTAGAGAGTGAAGGGTTTGTTGCTTGCTCTGATATTATATCGAGGTGATCTGAAAGCAGGGGCTTTCCATTAATATCTTGTTTAATAACAACCTCTTCAGGCTTTTTATTAAGGTATCTACTTAATAATATTCGCAGGATTCCATGAGCAGCAATATACTGCTTACCGGCTGATTGCTGGATGATTCTTTCCGCTCTAGCCAGTTCATCTGAGGAAAGAAGTTTTTTCATTTTATCGAGCCGGGCGGAGGGCTGGTTTAATGAAAACAGCCAGACATCCACTGTACCTGGAATTAATTGAAGGTGATCCGGTGGCTTAGACCATTGTTGGGGAGAGGCAGGCATAATTAGTTTGCTGATTATATGAGAGCAGGCAGGTAGTTAGCTAGTACTCCATTAATACTAGCTTGATGGAGTACCGAATTGCATAGGCGGTTTTTCTAGGGTACTCTGACGCGCTTTAAAATATTAGGGATAATAAATTGAGTTGTATCTGGAGAGCTGTCCGAGTGGCTGAAGGAGCACGCCTGGAAAGTGTGTATGGGTTAATAGCCCATCGAGGGTTCGAATCCCTCGCTCTCCGCCATTATTTACCAAAGGGGGCTGTTTTTAGCCTCCTTTGGTAAATAACAGATGATGGATTTGAACCCGGTATAAGGGTTCGACAAAATCGCCTGGAGCGATTTTGAGCGCGCGAAGCGCGACCCGAAGGGCGTAGGGCAGGAAGCCCGGAGTAATCCCTTCAGGCGCGCCATACAATAAAAAAGCTCCACCAGTTTTTGGTGGGGCTTTTTTATGTGCGTTTCATTAGTTGCTACATAAATAATGCTTCCTGTTTTTCTGCCAGCATTTTTGAGTCAGCTTTGACGTAGGTCCAGCCTGAGTTTAAGCGTTCAATAATGTGAGTAAGTGCTGCCACTTCCGTTTTAACATCTTTAACCATCGTAGGGTTGATGCCTTGTGCGCGAAGTTTATTGATGGCATTAGTACAGGCAATAAAAGTGAT
>JAGLUC010000255.1 GCA_023134955.1 Methylococcales bacterium
GCAAAAAAACAATCAGTATTAGAAAGTATTGCTGGTTTAGGGGCAAAAAGAAGACAGGTCTTACTAAAACAGTTTGGAGGTCTACAAGGTGTATCCAACGCAGGGGTTGATGCCCTTGCTGGAATTGACGGCATCAGTAGACAATTAGCACAACGAATTTACGATAATTTTCACCATCAAGATGGCCATTGAATTAAACCTACCGACAAGCCTGACTCTATTGCGAATTGCACTCATTCCTCTATTGACAATAGTGTTCTATTTGCCGTGGCAATATTCCAACTTAGCCTGTACGATTATTTTTATTATTGCAGGATTCACTGATTGGCTGGATGGTTATTTAGCAAGAAAAATGAAATTAGAAACGGCTTTTGGTGCATTTCTTGATCCAGTAGCCGATAAGTTAATGGTTGCTTTTGTTTTAGTGCTTATTGTTCAGGCTCAAGCTGATATAAGTGTAGCCATTGCTTCAGCTATTATTATTGGTAGAGAAATTACCATTGCATCATTACGAGAATGGATGGCCGAAATTGGACAAAGAGCATCTGTTAAAGTATCAGATTTAGGTAAATGGAAAACAACGACTCAAATGCTAGCCATTGCTTTTCTATTATATAGGGATGATTTAATGGGCTTGCCCATTAACTTAATGGGATATTGGTTGCTATATTTGGCTGCGGTTTTAACTTTGTGGTCAATGATGAACTATTTATCAGCCGCCTTTATGGTGATGAAAGAAAAACAATAAAAAGTTGATATTTTGCTAGTCTTATTGCTTAGGTATTATTTTTAATAAATAAAAAAAACAATAAAGGAAAAATTATGGAAATTTTATTAATTGGTGCTGTTGCCTGTATGGCGGCATTAATTCTCTCGGCATGGTTGATGACATTTGCTCGCTGGTTTCCGATTAAAGGCATAGACGAAAATTTTTTAGTTGACTATAAAACCATGATTAGAGCACATGTTGATTATGCTCTTATGGCATTATTCAATTTAGGTTTTTATGGTGCAGGTGTTGATTTACCCGTTTATGCCTGCTGGTGTGTAGCAATTGGAGGATTCACTAACCCAAGTGTTTTTGTAGTTGCATCCTTCGATCCTGATTTTTGGAATAAAAAAATATGGAAAGTTTTAACGGCAATAAGTTTTGTTATTACAACAGTTGGGTTTGTGGCAATCGGGGTAACATTTATTCAACATGCTTTATAAAGTAAAAAGGACGTTTTAATAATTCAAGATTCCTTGATATTAGTTAACCTGAGATGATTGATAAAACTAGCAATTTTTACTCAGGAAGTGAGGCTTTAGCCTCGCCTGACCCATGCTAGTAGTTCTACAATTTTAGTTTGATGAATAGAAAGTTCTTTATGATGAGCATAATAACTGA
>JAGLUC010000256.1 GCA_023134955.1 Methylococcales bacterium
GTATGGCAACAGGCCCACCCGTTGAGGCAACAATGACTAATAAATCAAGCTTTCTATTTTTGGATGAGCGTTTCGGTCTATTTTGAGCAGGTCTAGTTGTAGCAGATAGTTTTTGAGCCAGTGTTTTAGCTTTATTAAAAGCTCCCATCTTTGCTTTTAATTGTATTCTTTTTGTTTGCAAAGCGACCATATGAACCCTTCGCCTTAGCAGACGTTTAGCCCTCTCCTTATCGCTATCTATCTCATCCAATTGTTTGGGTAAAAAATCAATCGCTCCGGCATTAAGTGCTTCAAGTGATGCTTTGGCTCCTGCGTGTGTAGCTGCAGAAAACATTAAAATGGCAGTTGGGCTATTTAACATGATTTCTTTTACTGCTGAAATACCATCCATGACAGGCATTTCAATATCCATAGTAATAACATCTGGTGTCAATTCTGCGGCTAGTCGCCCCCCTTCTCTGCCATTTTTAGCAATACCAACAATTTTGAATTCAGGGTCTTCCTCTAAAATTTCCTTAATTCTTTTACACATAAAGCTAGAGTCATCAACAATTAATACTCGAATAGTCATATATTTTTGAACCTAAGCCTTTATTTAGCAAAATCAAAGCATTACCTTGCATACCTATTCATCAGCCCTGGCACATCAAGAATCAATGCAATTTTGCCATCGCCAGTAATGGTTGCCCCCGCTAAACCATCTAATCCCTGTAGTTTAGCACCTAAAGGTTTGATAACAACTTCTTCCTGACCAATTAATTGATCGACAACAAAGCCTACTTGTCTTCCTCCTGCATTTACCACAACAACATGTGCTTTTGTTTGTTTGTCTGTAACATAAGCAGGATCAGTGACCAGCCAATCACTTAGAAAAAATAAAGGCAATGCCTTTTCTCTAACCATAATAACCAATTGCCCATCAACTACATTAGTTATTGTTAAATCTAAATCTAAAATTTCCAGCACACTTCCCAGTGGCAACGCAAACGCCTGTCCACCCAAAACAACCATTAATGTTGGCATAATAGCCAGGGTTAAGGGTACCTTAATAATGATAGTACTTCCTACTCCTTCAACCGAATCAACCTCAACCACTCCATTCATTTGTGCAATTCGGGTTTTAACAACATCCATCCCGACACCTCGACCTGAGACATCTGAAATTTCTACTTTCGATGAAAAGCCTGGCATAAAGATGAGGTTAAAACATTCTTTATCCTCTAACCTTGCAGCAGATTCTTCGTCCATCAATCCTTTATCAACAACAATTTTTCTCAATACATTTGCATTCATGCCTTTGCCATCATCCTTGATAGATAACATAATATGATCACCTTCCTGGGATGCCGTTAAAACAACAACGCCTTCTCTAGGCTTACCAGCCGCTACTCTATCTTCAGGTGATTCAATACCATGATCAACTGCATTTCGTACCAGATGAACTAATGGGTCTGCTAAAGCTTCAACTAAGTTTTTATCTAGATCAGTCTCTTCGCCAACCAATTCCAGCTTAATTTCTTTATCAAGGGTTCTTGATAAATCTCTAACAACACGTGGAAAACGACCAAATACCTTCTTAATTGGTTGCATCCTTGTTTTCATCACAGCCAATTGTAAATCAGCTGTAACAACATCTAAATTGGAAACAGCTTTGGATAATTGTTCACTAGAGACTGAATCTGTTGCTGCTTTCAGTGTTTGAAAACGGTTTCTAACTAAAACCAGCTCTCCTACCATATTCATAATATCATCTAAAACATCGGTATCTACCCGAACAGTGGTCTCACCTCGTGCAGCAGGTTTTGTAGTTGGTTTTGTAGTTGGTTTTTCGGGCTTTACTGTTTTAACTTTCGGCTTTTCTATTTTTGAGGCTTTTTGTTGTAGGACTTCTGGCTTTTCTTTAATGACTGGGGCGATGTCGATGGCAACTGCTTCAGGCTCTATCTTTTCAACAATATTATCGTCTTGTTTTTCCACCGATGAATTGACAACAGATGCATTAAACTTACCTTTTCCATGTAATTCATCTAATAAATCATCAAACTCCTCTTCAGTTATATCGCCTGAATTACCACTCTGCTCAGAAATACTTTTTTCTTGTATATTGCCAGCAGAAAATTGTCCTTTTCCATGTAAATCATCTAATAAATTATCAAACTCTTCTTCAGTTATATCACCTGAATCGACATTACTATCAGTTTCAGCTTCTTCCTTTGGTTGCTGAAGTGCTTGGGCAGAAAAGGAGCCTTTTCCATGTAAATTGTCTAATAAACTTTCAAACTCTTGTTCAGTAATTTCTTCACTATCTATCTGAGTTTGTTTGTTATCAGCTATTGACTCTGTTTCTGAACTAGCCTCAAGCATTGCTTCAAACTCTTGCTCAACCTCATCAGCAACAAGAGGGGCTTCAACTATCTCCACCTCTTGTTCAACATGGGCGCTCGTCTCACTGCCCTCACGGGTAAAGGCTTGTAATCTTGTTAACAAACTATTCTCAACTGCTTCTGGCTCATTTCCAGCCCTTATCTGATCGAACATCAAATTAACAATATCAACTACTTCCAGAATGACATCCATTAATTCTGCAGAAACCTTTCGTTCACCTTCTCTTAAAACATCAAAAACATCTTCTGCCTTGTGACAAACAGCAACCAACGAATCCAAAGCTAAAAAACCAGCACCACCTTTAATGGTATGAAAACCTCTAAAAATGGCATTTAATAAATCAGAGTCTTCTGATGACTGTTCAAGTTCTACTAATTGCTCACCTAATAATTCGAGAATTTCTCCGGCTTCAATTAAAAAATCTTGTAATATTTCATCTTCCAGATCAATCGCCATGATTTTCCTTAGAATCCTAGGCTCGACAGAAGATCATCCACATCATCCTGACTAGTTGCTACATCACCTACTTCCTTATCATCTACACCTGGTACAACAGGTCCGGGCAATTCAGGTTCATTTGTAAAATCAGCACCAGTTTTTTTACCTCCAGCAATACTAATCAACCCAACCATACTGGTTTCTAAATTTTGAACCAGATCAATCACCCGCTTTATAACCTGTCCTGTAATATCTTGAAAACTCTGTGCCATCAAAATTTCATTAAGCCCTTGCTGGACTTGTTGTATAGAATTTTTTGTACCATGGAAATGGTTAGTAATTTCAGCACTCATGTTTTTGAACTCTTCAAAAGGCATTTCTTTATCCAAAAACCTTCCCCATTTCTCAGACAGATGCTCAACTTCATCATTTAATTCTTGAGAGACTGGTAATAAATTCTCAACCACAGTTAATGTTTTGTCTGCAGCTTGCTCTGTCATTGTAATAACATACTGCAGTCTTTCTTTAGCATCAGGTATGTCATTTTCTGTCATTACTGTAATTTTTTTATCTAAGCTAAATCCAGACATGCTGTCATGTAATTGACGAGTCAATCGCCCAATCTCTTGAAACAATTGTGTTTCTCTTAGCCCTGCAATTTCATCTAATACAGTATCAGCAGCTGCTTCATTTCCTTGCTCTAACGCTGAAACTAAATCTTTGGCTAAAGCCAAACGAATATCATTCGCCATTCACATCTCCCAAGTAAAATTCAACTAACCTTCTATACGCTCAAAGATTTTTTCTATTTTTTCTTTTAGCGTTGCGGCTGTAAAAGGTTTAATAACGTAGCCATTAACACCTGCTTGGGCTGCCATGACAATTTGTTCTTTTTTAGCTTCGGCAGTTACCATTAATACAGGAAGGTCAACTAATTTAGGGTTTGCTCTAACTGCTTTAAGCAAATCAATCCCTGTCATTCCTGGCATATTCCAATCTGTCACCAAAAAGTCAATACCACCTTTTTCTAAAATAGGTAACGCTGTTTTACCATCATCCGCTTCAACCGTATTGGAAAATCCAAGATCTCTCAATAAATTTTTTACTATTCGCCTCATTGTTGAAAAGTCATCAACAACTAAAATTTTCATATTCTTATCCAAAGAATTTCTCCACCCTATTTATTTTTCAAATGTTATATCGACCCAAGTCATGAAAACTTGAATTACCGTTTTTTCTTTTAATTTAAGAATATTGCACTCAATAATTTTTTCTTCCAGACAAAAAACAGCTCAAAGATGGGCGTTTACAGGAAGTAAACACTCATCTTTGAGCTATTTTTTTAATACGTCTATGAAGGAAAAATGGATCGAGAAAAACCTTACTTTATAGTTTGTGGGTTTTAACTTCTGACCATTCCGAGAGTCTTGATCGAAGTCTTAACATCGCTTGACTACTTATTTGACTTACTCTGGACTCACTGACATTCAACACTTCACCAATTTCACGCAAGTTCAATTCTTCATCGTAATACAATGAAACAACTAATCGCTCTCTTTCTGGTAAAGTCAAAATCGCTTGAGCCAGAGCCTCTTGAAATTTTTCTTCTTTCAGTAAATCTAAGGGTTCAACATTATTTTTTTCTGCATCACCATAGAAATGATCACCCGTTTCAGCTAACTGTTCTACGCTAAAGGTTTTACAGCCTACTGAGTCTTGTAAAATATTATAGTATTCATCAACACTAATTTCTAAATGCTTAGCTATATCGCTGTCTCTCGCTTCTCGTCCTGTGTCGTTTTCAATTTCCCTGATTGCTTGCGAAACCATTCGCGATTTTTTATGCACTGATCTAGGTGTCCAATCCGAACGCCTCACTTCATCAAGCATAGAGCCTCTTATCCTAATACCTGCATAAGTATCAAAACTTGCACCTTGAGACCTGTCATAATTTTTAACGGCTTCCAATAAACCTAACATACCTGCTTGAATTAAATCATCGACCAAAACAGAATCAGGTAGCCGTCCTTTTAAATGAAAAGCAATACGGTTCACTAAGGGCATATGTTGAAAAATTAATTCGCTAGCTGTTCCAGCTTGCATGGTTGCATATATGGCAGCTCCGTTCATGCAGCATCCTCTTGAGTACTATATTTAATCATTCTTTCAACAAAAAATTCCAAGTAACCCCCGGCTTGTATTTTAATCGGCCAATTATCTATTTTAGATGCCAGGTCTTTAACCGCTAATGCTGCTTTACTTTGAGGAAAAATCTCTACAACAGGACTTTGCTTTTGTACTGATTTGCGCAAATATTGATCAAAAGGAACACCTCCTACATAATTCAAGGAAACATCCAAATATTTATCAGTGACTTTGCTTAATTTAGCAAACAATTGCTGTCCTTGTTGTACAGACTGAATCATATTGGTAACAACATGAAACTTACTTAAGCCATAATCACGATTAAGCAATTTAATATAAGCATAAGCATCTGTCAAAGAGGTGGGCTCATCACACACCACAACAATAATTTCCTGGCAAGCTCTGGCAAAATTAACCACACTTGAGGAAATACCCGCAGCAGTATCAACAATTAACACATCAAGGTTTTTATCTATTTCACTAAATGTTCTGATGACAGCTGCTTGCTCTATGCTTGAAAGTTCCGACATTTGTTGAATGCCTGATGAAGCAGGAATAACTTTTAATCCTGCTGCCCCCGTTAACATAATGTCTTCTAAGGTTTTTTCACCTTTTAGAACATGGGATAAATTGAACTTTGGCGATAGTCCTAACAAAATATCCACATTTGCCAAACCCATGTCAGCATCAAGCAAAGCAACACGCTGCCCCTTTTGTGCCAATGCCACACCCAGATTAACAGATAAATTTGTTTTACCCACTCCACCCTTACCACTTGTTACAGCGATAACTCGAACAGGTTTTTGCTTTACTTGCTTCATTTTTCTTATCCCAGCAGCTTGGTCTAACGGTCTATGCATAACCTTCAGCTATCCACTCATCATAACTCAATACATTATTATAATCATTTTCTTGATCAAGCCCAGCCACACATTCATCCATTAGCGAATGTGCATCTGCAATAAAAATATCTTCAGGAACCTGCTGCCCATTAGTGATAAACGACACAGGCAGTTGTTGCTCTATCACCGCTGACAGTATTGAACCTGGTACTGCCGTTTCATCTAATTTTGTCAAAATACTGGATTCAGGTTTAAATACTTTAAAAGCATTAATAATTTCACCAACCACTTTATATTGGGTCGCAGCTGACATTACTAAATATGTCTTAATGGCTATATCATCTTGTTTTAAGGTATGAATTTGTTCTGCCAAACGCATATCCCGCTGACTCATTCCTGCGGTATCTATCAGGATCAATCGTTTGTCACTAAATCTATTAATATGCTGTGTTAATTCTTCTGCATTGCTAGCCGTCCTGACTGGCACATCTAATAATTGTCCATAAGTAGTCAATTGTTCATGGGCACCAATTCTATAGTTGTCCGTGGTAATTAATGCGACTTGTCTGGAGCCATGTTTTAAAATAAATTGAGCCGCTAACTTGGCAATAGTCGTTGTTTTTCCCACACCTGTTGGCCCAACTAAAGCAACAATGCCCCCGTATTCTAATAAATTATCATCATCAATAGGTAGTACTTTAGCCAGCATTTGTTTCGCTTTATCAAAAGCAAGCTCAATGTTTTTGTGGCTATCCAGTCGATTTGCTACCTTAGTTGATAATTTCCTGGAAAAACCCATATCTGCTAAACGATGTAATAAATCAAGACGGACTGGATTACTCCGCACACCTTGATTCCATGAAATTTCTGATAATTTACTGTCTAAAACTGTTTTTAAAACTTTAATCTCTTCACGCATTTCCTGCATAAATTCATTTGATGCTGCTTTATCCTCTT
>JAGLUC010000257.1 GCA_023134955.1 Methylococcales bacterium
AGTACCTCTTAAGTAAGTGCCATTCGGCTCTGACCCTTTTTTCTCTTTTTTCTCCTTCATGCTTTATTTAGTGGCAATGGAGCAGTTATTTGGTCACAATTGGTAAAGAACAACAACTGTGTTTAAAATCAAAACTTCACGAAATTTTTTTTTCAAAAAAAGAAGCTAAAAAATCAATAAATGTGGTTAATTTAGCAGGATAAAAACGCCTTTGTAAATAGGTTGCATAAACGAAAAGGGAGGGAGTTCGGTACTCGTGTAATATCTCAATTAATTGTTTATTTTCTAAATAATGGCGAACCGATAACTTGGGTGCTTGTACAATTCCCATCCCTAATGCCGCTGCTTCACACAATGCCCGACCATTATTACTGGCAAATACCCAGTCATTCTTAACTTTTTCTGTTGTTCCCTTATTATTAAAAATCCAGCTATCACCATGAGGTGTATCTACATAGTGTAAACATCGGTGAGAGGAAAGCTCACTCGGTGTCTGAGGTGTACCATTTTCTGTTAGATAGGCAGGGGATGCATAGGTTGATAGTTCGGTGCGAGCAATTTTTCTGGCTACAATGCCTTGATCCAGTGTGTCGGTGACAACTAGTGAAATATCAAAATTACCTTTGCGTAAGTTGACAGGCTTATTGTCTAAAGACATCAATATTTTAACTTCGGGATAAAGACGTTGATAAGCTTCAATTGCAGGAACCATATATAGCCCTCCAAAATCAATGGGCGCATTGATACTTAAACTGCCTTTAACTGTATTGACTAGTTGAGAGGTTGAGGCTTCTAAATCATCCAGGTCTTCTAGCAATTGCTTGCAACGATTGTAATAAACTTCACCTGCCTCAGTTAGAGTCAGGCTTCGGGTGGTACGATTTAATAACACCACGCCTAATGACTTTTCTAAATGAGCCATATATTTACTAATCATCATAGCTGATAAGTTGCGTTCTCTGGCAACCGCAGCAAAAGTACCTAATTCAACGATACGGCAAAATACCTGCATATTATTAAACTTATCCATTACCACCTCTTTATAAACTTATACTTTATATTTTATAAACTATTGTGAGTATTTAAACCAATATATTTATAATATAGAATAGATCGCGGAGATAGTAATTTGCCGCATGATTTGTTTAAAAAGATGGGAATCACTTAATTATCAATAAGATAATAATAAATCCTATCAGATTAAGAAAATCATGCGGCTTTTTTTAAACATAATGCGAGAATAATAATGAGTGCTCTGCTTAACGAAGTATTAAATGCTAACCGTGAATATGTAGATTCTTTTGATAAAGGTGAACTAGCAATGCCACCTGCACGTCAGTTTGCCATATTAACCTGTATGGATGCACGTTTAGATCCTGCAAAATATGCTGGTTTGTCAGAAGGTGACGCACATGTGATTCGTAATGCGGGTGGACGAGCCAGTGATGATGCTATTCGTTCTTTAGTTATTTCTTATAAACTTTTGGGTACACGTGAATGGTTTGTGATTCATCATACAAATTGTGGGATGGAAACTTTTAACGATGAAATTATGCGTGATTTGTTAAGCAAAAGTTTAAAAACATCATCAGTTGATGAAAATGGCTGGCATGATTGTTGTGAGGGTCATGGCTCTGCAGAAGCCAAGTATGTTGACTGGCTAACCATTAAAGACCAGGCACAAAGTGTGACAGAAGATGTGATTAGAATTAAGTCACATTCATTGGTTCCCAGTGATATTCCAGTTTATGGTTATATCTACGATGTGAAATCAGGGGAATTAATAGAAGTACCAGAAGCGACTGAAGCTGGTAAATGCTGAGATTAATTTATCCATCATTTCACATAAGTATTTTTTCAAAATTAGGGCTAGTCATATAAAATCACTTGTAGTATTATGGCATCCCTTTAGGAGAGGTGGCTGAGTGGCCGAAAGCGGCGGTCTTGAAAACCGTTGAGGGTTTATCCCCTCCCAGGGTTCGAATCCCTGCTTCTCCGCCATTTATGGTATTTATCCCCCCAATATCTAAGCAATTAGCTTAGTCTGTCATTTAAAATCAAAATAATAAAATCTACACCTTATTTTGTTTCTAAGCTTAATTGCTCTAAAGCATTTTCCAATTTAATTCTTCATTGGCTTTTAATGGAGTAATCGTTTCATTATTCACTCGATAACTGGCAGGTACTGTCCAGGTTTGCTTTTGCAGTGTTATTGTTTCGGTATTTCTAGGTAATTGATAAAAATCAGCGCCAAAAAAACTAGCAAAGCCTTCAAATTTATCCAATGCATTGGCTTGTTCAAATGCTTCAATATAAAGTTCTAATGCACCATAAGCACTATAACAGCCAGCACAACCGCAACTGTTTTCTTTAGTAGCTGTTAAATGAGGTGCGCTATCGGTACCTAGAAAAAACTTGGGATTGCCACTGGTTGCCGCTTTTACTAAGGCTAGACGATGGTGTTCCCGTTTAATAATGGGCAGGCAATAGTGGTGCGGGCGGATGCCACCCGCCAAAATTGCATTGCGATTAAATAATACATGCTGTGGGGTGATAGTTGCAGCGACTTTATCAGATGCAGATAATACAAAATCAACTGCTTCTTTAGTAGTGACATGTTCAACTACAACACGTAAATTAGGGAAATTTTTAATGATGCCTGTCAGGCTAGAGGCAACAAATTCTTTTTCACGATCAAAAATATCGCAATTTTGATCAGTCACTTCACCGTGAATTAATAAAGGTAAGTCTACTTGTTCCATCACTTCAAGTAGGGGGTAAATACCTTTTAGGTCACTAATACCAGATTCTGAATTAGTAGTTGCGCCTGCCGGGTATAATTTAATGGCGTGGACATGTTCAGATTCGGCTGCTTTTTTTATCTCTTCTGGTGTTAATGCATCAGTTAAATACAGCGTCATTAATGGATTAAAGGATGATTCTAAGGGCAATGCCTTTAATATTTTTGTGCGGTAATCCAGTGCTTGTTCAACGGTTAAAATAGGTGGGTTAAGGTTGGGCATAATAATCGCACGAGCAAATTGTCTGGCAGTATGAGCAATAACTGTTTTTAAAATTGCACCGTGTCTAACGTGTAAATGCCAGTCATCAGGTCTAACAAGTGTTAATTTATTCATTGTTTTGGTGTTTTCTATTAGAATATGTCGGTTATTCTATAGAAAGCTCTTGAAAAAATGAATTCAAGACCTCATTTATAGAGATATTTTATTTTTTTGGAGTGCCTTGTGCCTATTTACGAATATCAATGTCAGGCTTGTGGAGACGAGCATGAAGCTTTACAAAAAATTAGTGCGGAAGCTTTAATTACCTGTCCTGCATGTAGTAAACCAGAGCTAAAGAAAAAAATCTCGGCAGCGGGTTTTAGATTAAAAGGCAATGGCTGGTATGAGACTGACTTTAAAGGTGGCTCAAAGAAAAATGCTGCCGAAGCATCTAAAGCTGCACCTGCAAAGGCTAGTGGCGGTAGCTGTTGTGGTGGTGGTGGGTGCGGTAGTCATTGATTGTGTAGAGCGGACTTTAGTCCGCTATGCGAATAATTATGTAAAATAAAAATATTGCGGACTAAAGTCCGCTCTATAATTTCAATCAGTTTTAATTTTAAGTAGAGAACAACTATGCGTACGCACAAGTGCGGAGAAGTAACAAAAAAATATTTAGGTGAAACCGTTGCATTATGTGGCTGGGTTCATCGCCGTCGAGATCATGGTGGGGTTATTTTTATTGACCTGAGAGATCGTGAAGGTTTAGTGCAGGTGGTTTTTAATCCTGATTCAGCAGAAACCTTTGCCATCGCCGAAAGCGTGCGTAGTGAGTATGTTTTAAGAGTGGAAGGTGTGGTGAGAGACCGTTTAGAAGGCACGGTTAACCCAAATATGAAAACGGGCGAAATTGAAATATTAGTCAGCCATATTGAAGTACTTAACGAATCTGAAACACCACCGTTTCCAGTAGAAAGTGAAATTGAAGTCAACGAAGAAATGCGTTTGCGTTATCGTTACATTGATTTGCGTCGTACAGAAATGCAAAAAAATATGCGCGTGCGTAGAGATGTAACCCGTAATTTGCGTAATTTTCTGGATGATGAAGATTTTTTTGAAATTGAAACTCCCATTTTAACTAAAGCAACACCTGAAGGTGCGCGTGACTATATCGTACCTAGTCGCACCCATGATAATGCTTTTTTTGCCCTGCCACAGTCGCCTCAATTGTATAAACAATTGTTAATGATTGCAGGAATGGATAAGTATTATCAAATTGTACGTTGTTTTCGTGATGAAGATTTACGAGCCGATAGACAACCTGAATTTACTCAGATAGATATTGAAACATCATTCATGAATGAAGATAAAATCATGGATACCATGGAGGAAATGATTAAAAAATTGTTTGCTGATGTGATTGATGTCGATCTAGGCGATAAATTCCCTGTGATGACTTATGCAGAAGCCATGCGTTTATATGGTTCAGATAAGCCTGATTTACGTATTCCATTACAGTTTGTTGATATTGCAGACGACATGAAAGATGTGGACTTTAAAGTTTTCTCAGGTCCTGCAAATGATCCTAATGGTCGCGTGGTTGCATTAAAAATTCCAGGTGGCTCTGATTTAACTCGTAAAGAAATTGATGGCTTGACTAAATTCGTCAGTATTTATGGTGCAAGAGGTTTAGCGTACATTAAAGTGAATGATAGAGGTGCTGGTTTAGAAGGCTTGCAATCCCCGATTGTTAAATTTGCACCAGCAGAGGTTTGGGAAAGCGTATTAACTAAAACAGACGCTCAAACAGGCGATTTAATCTTCTTTGGCGCAGATAAAGCCAATATCGTTAACGAAGCCATTGGTGCGTTAAGAGTTAAAATTGGACATGATCGTGGTTTGGCAGAAGGGGATTGGACACCATTATGGTTGATTGATTTTCCAATGTTTGATTGGGATGATAAAAATCAACGCTGGAATGCCATTCATCACCCATTTACAGCACCAAGCTGTTCGATTGAAGAATTACAGGCTAACCCCGGTAAAGCACTATCAAGAGCTTATGATTTAATCTTAAATGGTTGTGAAGTTGGCGGTGGCTCAATCCGTATCAATAAAACTGATATGCAATCTAAAGTGTTTGAAATACTAGGGATTGGTGAAGAAGAAGCTAGAGATAAGTTCGGTTTCTTATTAGATGCATTGAAATATGGCTGTCCTCCACATGGTGGTGTTGCCTTTGGTTTGGATAGGTTAGTTATGTTAATGACAGGATCAGCTTCAATCAGAGACGTAATTGCATTCCCTAAAACACAAACCGCAGCTTGCCCATTAATGGATTCACCAGCTGTGGTGAGTGATGTTCAGCTACATGAATTAGGGATTAAGTTACATAAGCCTGCTGCAAAGAAAGAACAAAAACAGGCTTAGACACCTTAAGTAGGATGGGTAAAGGAGGCTTTATTCCGTGCCCATCTGTGCTTGTGATGGGCACGCTATCGCTTTGCCCATCCTACTCAAAATATTGAATATGCTGACGCAGAGTATAGGAACAAGATAAGTGATTATGACTTCTACACCATTATCCATCCAAAATTACGCATTACTTGATGATGAAGAATGCGATACCCGTATTGTTGTCGCTAAAGAAAAACTCGGTAAACGCTGTATTGTTTTAGGTCACCATTATCAGCGTAATGAAGTGTTTAAACACGCGGACATTACAGGTGACTCTTTAAAACTCTCTCGTGAAGCCGCAGAATCAGAAGCGCAGTACATTGTGTTTTGTGGTGTGCATTTTATGGCAGAAGTAGCAGATATTTTGTCTCGCCCTGATCAAATTGTCATATTGCCAGATTTAGCGGCAGGTTGTTCCATGGCAGACATGGCAAACGCCACTAATGTACAAAAATGCTGGGATGAATTGTCGCAAGTGATTGATGCTGATAATACGGTTACACCTGTCACTTATATTAATTCAGCCGCTGATTTAAAAGCATTTTGTGGTAAGCATGATGGGATTGTTTGTACTTCGTCTAATGCCCAAAAAGTATTAGAGTGGAGTTTTGCTAAAAAGGAAAAAATATTATTCTTCCCTGATCAACACTTAGGTAGAACTACTGGTTTTATGATGGGTATTCCATTAGAACAAATTGTAGTGTGGGAATTTGGTAAACCAAATGGTGGGCTGACAGAACAGCAAATTAAAGAGGCTAAAATCATTTTATGGAATGGTTTTTGTTCTGTACACCAAGTATTTCAACCCGAACATATTGATGAATTTAAAAAGAAATATCCAGAGACTAAAGTAATAGCTCACCCAGAAGCCTGCTTTGAAGTCTGTCAAAAAGCCGATTATATTGGTTCTACAGAGACTATCCTTAAAATAGTTAAAGAGGCAGAGCCTAATACTCGCTGGTTAGTAGCAACTGAACTTAACCTGGTTAATCGTTTACATGAAGAATGTAAAGACCAAGGTAAAAATGTACATTTTATGTCATCAACCTTAAGCATGTGCTCAACCATGTTCAGAACAGACCCTCAGCACTTAGCCTGGGTGCTAGAAAACTTAGTCGCAGGGCATGTGGTTAATCAAATTACAGTAGATGCAGAAGAGGCGGTATTAGCTAAGCAAGCTTTGGATAATATGTTAAGAGTTAGTTAATAACTAACCATTATATTAATCGTCCCAAAAGTTCTGGCAGGTATTTTGACGCTTTTTTTTTAACGCATATTGTAGCCCGTATGAAACGAAGTGTAATGTGGGGTTTCGAGTCATCGGTTCCCCGTATTAGGTAAACTTCATATGGGCTATTTTTTCATTACTGCGAAAACTTTTGGAACGATTAATAGGGCTTGTGTTGAGTTATTTGCTCCACCATCGCTAGTAAATTCCAAAAGTGAATTACCGCCGCATTTCATTTCAAAATAGTTTGGTTGTGAATACTTTTTAATGTTTTAAGTACTTTTCGGGGTCTGCCATAATTTCTTTTTTGAGATTGGACTCGAAGTATTTAAAGAATTTTCTCATACTTAACTATTGCCATAATCAAGTAATTTTTTCGGGCTATCACTTTTTATTAAACTAATAAAAGTTGACAGGCTTAATCGCTTAAAAATTTAAATATTTGAACAGGCAATATTAAGACACTTACCAATAATTTTATTTGTTGGCTTGAATTCTCCATAAATAGAAGCTATTATTTTTTTATGGTAAATTTAACTTTCCTGAATTCATATAAATAAATTAACTTTAATAGAGTCTTTTGACCGTTATCTATTTACTATTCGCTATGGGGTAGCTGTAATATTAATGATAGTAGGCGTAAATTACCTACTATCAGATCCCACTCGCGTAATTGTTAATTCCTCCCTTTTTATCACGACCATTTATTCAATCACCTTTTTTAGCTGGTTGTTCATTAAACGTATATTTCGAATATATTACTTGTTATTTTTGCTGTGGCTAATGATTCCCTATGTGTATCTTGAACTGGTCCAGTTTCGGTTTAATGGGGGGATTGATTCAAGTTACGATACTTTATATTGTATCTCTTCATGGCTTATGTTTGTCCAAGGAATAGTTTGGCTTTTTTCATTTTATCCACTAAGGTTATTATTTCAACCATTAATGGATAAACAACAAAATAGAATGGTTATGCAATATGTACTTGATAGAATTACTGACCAACTTAATCAGGAAACCCGGCAGCCAGATGACAGTTACAAAGCATGTATGATGGGGTTGCATCAATTATATAATTTGCTTGAGAAATTTCCCTTAGATGCTGAACCAACTACTTTCAAGAAAAAAATGTTAATCGCCATGAAAAATCATCAAAAGACATTTACCACCGAGTTCATTGATGACTATAATTCAGCCAAAGCATCAATAGGCAGCGTTATTATTGCTATCGAAAATCATCTGTTGGGGTGAGTACTAGAAATGGATAAATCACCACTGTCTTGGCTGATCATTGTTCATTCAATTTTATCAATGAGCAGTTTGCTTGTGATTTTCTATTTAATACTTCCGGAGCTACCTAATATTATTGCAGTATTAGGGTTCTGGCTTATTCTTACAATTCTACCTCTGTACTTTCTAGTTTATATCAGTATTGGTCCACTGTTTCGAAATAAAGACACCATTACCGAAGCCGGTAAGATTGATGTTCTAACGGGGGCTTTTATACTTATCCCGTTAATCTGGACATCAACAATGAAGGAACTATTAACATGGGATGGTTTTCTTTTGCTTGTTATTGGCATTCTTCTTATCACATTAGGTATTTCACTTGTTCATTCTCAAGATGAACAAGTAATTCCAGAAATAACAGATGACCCAGTAAAAACAACATGGTGGCCATGGGGCTCAGACGGATTATGAAAGGGATATTTATTTTAACTTTAGCATTCGTGCTATTGCCCAATTATTTTTGCAAGCAACATCATCTTGATCTACAAGAGTGTTTAAAACCATAAGGTAAGGAAGACCATGATAAAAAAACATCTAACAACATTATTATTACTTACAGTTTTTATTGCACCTAATGTAGGGGCTAATCCATGTTTTTCTGGCAAAGTAGAGTGTCAGGAAAACTATTGGAAGAGCGTATCAGTAGCTGATATTGCCTATATTCATCAAGACGAAATCAATGCAAAAGGAAAGTATGGCTACAGGCCAGTTCACCATATTACTGCTTATAATAAAAATCCAGATGTATTGTCTGCACTTATTGAAGCAGGGGTAGATGTAAATACGCTTACCGATAATGGTTTAACGCCACTTCATTCAGCTGTTTGGAACAATCATAATCCACAGGTTATTGATGTATTAATCAAGGCTGGAGCCGATGTTAACGCAAAAGCAGATAGAGGTGAAACACCACTTTTTCTAGTGTCACAGACTGATAATGTTGAGATTGTTCATGCCTTGATTAAAGCGAAGGCAGATGTGAATATTAAAGATAGTACTAACAGTACTGTACTTCATGCGGTAGTGCGAAATGGGGCTTCTGTTGAAATCGTAACTGCATTAATTCAGGCTGGTGCTGATGTGAATGCAAAAAGTATTTATCATGCAACACCACTTTATTTTGCAACGCAACTTGATGAGGTTGTGGTATTGATAAAGGCAGGTGCAGATGTCAAAGCTCGTCAGGGTAATAATCAAATAGCTTTACATAGACAGCTTAGAAGTATTATCGATCCTGATATTATTAAAACACAGGTAGAGGCTGGAGCTGATGTGAATGCACTTGATAATAAAGGGATGACACCACTTCATTATGCAGCAAGAGAGAATGAAAATTTAGCTATATTCACCATGTTGATTGAGTTAGGGGCTGATGTGACCATACGTGATAAAAATGGCTTCACAGCACATTCGCTTGTGGAGAGGGATAACTCCTCAATTCAAAAACAAGAAATACTGCAAATATTGTTAGATGTAAAATAAAATGAAAAATCTTGAAGCATTTGAAGATTTAGGCTGGACAGAATCAACGCTTAGTAATATGAAACTAGAAGGTACAACCTTTAGTTTGATTATGACGGATATTCTTTCATATGTACCCTAAGTTACCTATAAATATGTAAAAGTAAAAATTAAGGGCATCAAATATTTTAGAATGACTTTAAGGTCATTTATTAACGGGAAATATAAAGAGAGAGAACTCGTTGTTAATATTGCTGAGCCTGCCGATATCGATCCGCCAGTCTTCGAAGGTGTAGCGAAAGAAAATTCATTCACTAATACTGAAGCTACTATATTGTTGGGTTTCAACTGGTTTTGAAGCAGAATCAGTTGCAATCGAAAGAACGGATGAAGTGTATGCTATTAATCGTTCCAAAAGTTTTCGCAGTAATGAAAAGTAGCCAGTATGAAGTTTACGTAATACGGGGAACCGATGACTTGAAGCCCCGTATTACACTTCGTTTCATACGGGCTACAATATGTGTTAAAAAAAGAGTGTCAAAACACCCTGCCAGAACTTTTGGGACGATTAATAGAAACATCTAATAAATGAATTAAGTCTCCAGAGGATTAAAAAATGACAGACATGAGATCAAGTCGTAAGCACTATTTATTAGTGGCCTATCTGCCTACAGTTGTTACTACGATATATCTACTAGCCTTATGGATGCTAAGTTATCGTCAGTTACCTGCGTTAGAACGTATTTATGACAATGTTGGGGCCGATTTACCGGTGTTGTTTGCAGCAATTAAGGCTGTTGGAATAAATGCACCACTTTATATTTCATTAATCAGTGTTGTTATTTTATTGTTAATTTACTTTAAGCATGAACTTGGGCTTTTTATCAGTGTGCTTTGGTTGGCTGCTGCTTTTTGGCTATCCTGGATGTTGATAAGCTTTCATAGCAGTGCTTGGATTTCTGTAGACTTCTCTGTTGGAATTTTTTAGTAGGATTCTTATATGCTGACTTTATTTATGTTCGTTGTTCTTATATTAGGACCACTGACTTATCTACTATTTTTTGCCGAAGATATATTTGATTATTCAAAATCAACTGCTCTTCTCTATATTGTAGGTTTGGCAGTTGGTTTTACATTATGGAAACCATTGGTGCCTATAACCTTAGCTATTGCATGGTGTTTTGTAATTGGCAGTTGGGCATGGATTGTTTGGAAAATGCTTCGTAATAAATAATAAAATATCAGAGTCTATTGATAATTATTCATCTTTGTAGATTCGATATGCATCATTATAAAATAATCTACCTGAGCAACTCGCTAACGCCATTGATCTTATGCCAGATTATCAAAAGTATGTGTTTAGAAAAATAATAAACAGGAAAAAATAATGAACAGTCATAAAAAAAATTTAAGCTCAATGGTATTTATAATTAGCTTGATTATATCCGTACAGGCTTATGCAGATGCTGAGTTTTCTTTTGGTAATTGGGATGGTACTGCGCCTGAAATACAAGGAGATTGCTCTTTAAATCATTCCATTTCTAATGGCGATTTTGATTTTAGCATTGCATGGAATGAAGGTTCTTCTATAGATCAGCGTAAAATTAAACTTGTCGCGATGATCAAGCCGAATAGTAAATCCCCTGAAATATCCAATCAGATTAAACCGGGAATAATGGGCGGTATAACCGGAATAGTTAGTTTTATTTTTCAAAGAGATAATATCAAAAGCCCTATTAAGCCAAAAAATATTACATTTATAATTAATGAGTTTGATCGTATTAATGGCAATAAAATAAATCAAGACTGGATGGCAAGTATTATTGTTGAAACAGGCAAAAAACAATATGTATTTAAAAGTAGAACCAGCAAACCATTTATGTTGGCAGGGATGGGTAATATTCCTGCAAATAAACGTATAACAACTGTCGCCTTTAATGTCGCAGAGCAAGTGGGGAAACATAAGGCATTATTACTTAGTGAGGATGTTTTTCATGCATTGACTTATGGTGATTTAAGGGTTCAGGTTAATGATTTTGATTCTAATACTTTTCTTTTTGCAATTGATGAAACACTACTTAGCAATGTCAAGAATAAAAAAGGACAAAAAGAGAATTTGTTAAATGCTCTTGTTCAATTAGATAATGCTGCTATAGATATGATAAATAAAGGGCTTTGTCCGAATTATTGAGCGTTTTGTGCATAATAGGTGTTTTCTTATTTCTATAAATTCACTGTATATAAAACTATAAAGGAAGAATGATGGCAACAGAACTTAGTGTCGTTAATGGGTTAGGTAAGAAAACAGAACTGCATTTATTTGCTAATGGTATTAAATCTGTTGAGGAGTTGCTTTTAAATGGCGAATCAATATTATTATTAACGCCAAGAATGACTAGTATCCGTGCCCAAAGTATTATGAGGGATGCTCGTGAGTTGGTAGATGTTAAGCCAACGAATTATCAGAGTGACAATGATTATAATCCTGCTAACAGTACACTTGATACAAGCGCTTTGACACTAAGTAAAAGATCAAAAGAAATAATTATTGAAGGAGAAAGAAAAACTGATCTAACTAATAGTGATGATATTGAGAAAAGAATTATTGAATTAAAAACTGAGGCTAAAGCCAACTTGGCTCAAGAGAGTAGTCAGGGTGCGGAACAAGCTTCACAAAAAACTGAACTCACACCTTCTCGTAATCTATTTGATGCTTTCTTTTATTTTATTTCTGTTGCTATTATTACATGGTTTTTAGCCTATCCCATATATGGAATATTAAATATTATGGAAATGACGCCTATTGTTAGTAATTGGTGGTTTGCAGGCTTCTTTATATTAGGAAGTTTCTTCGCTGCTTATTTTTATAATGATGAAGATCATCATTTAAAAATAATTTTCTTGGGCGCTATGCTTGTTATGAGTGTAGTTGCCATTGATGAGGATTTTTCTGAAGAAAGTATTGTAAATCTGACAACAATACAGCAAGAAAAAGAAGTAAATAAAACTACAGCTGTAACTGTTGTTGGTGTTAAAAATGGATTACGATCAGAGTTACAGAATCAAATTAACAATATGAAATGGATCTCATGTAACAAGAAAAAAAATTTAAAAACCTGTATCAATAATGCTCATAAAATACATTTCAACAACCTTAAAAATATTGTTCTAAGCACGGGTGGAGAATTTGAAGGTAGTATAAATACTGGATATAAATGGAGTGTTCCTGATTATGTTGATTTAGTGAGAATAGTTGATGCTAAATACAAGGAAAGACAACAGAAGTTGATAGTATTATCAGAATCATTGAATAAAGATCAAGAGGTTGTTGAGCAGAGGACTGATATTCTTCAGAGTGGAGGTGTAGAAAAAGAAGAGGGTGTAACTTTTTTTGAAGGTCTGTCTGATAAACTGGATCAAGTTAATAGGAAATATCAGCAAGACTGGTAACTTTAAGCTGAGCTATACGATAAGGCTTTTATATTCACCGTAATGTTCTTATTTCTAAATTGCTTCTTGAGATAGAAAAGGGCCATAAATTTATTTTGTAATTGATTAATAAAGGATGAAATTATGTATATTATTTGGAGTGGTAGAGGCTTTTTAGTACTTGTAATACCTGTTATTGTAATGGCTCTTATCAATGACACAAACTTAATGTTCGGCGATATATCAGAAGGAAAAAGAATGGTTTATACATTGCTTATTTCGGGAGCAATTATTTATTTATTAGCCCAACATTATAATAAAGTGGCAGAAAGAAAAAGTATTATTCGGGCACAAGAGGGTAAAATCTCTACGATGAAGAAATTGTTTCGAGATGCATATCACGACCTACTTGGTGATTCAGCTGATAGGCCAAGATTATTTTTTATACCGATGGCTTGGTGGGGAATTGTTTCACTCTTAATGGGGTTCTTTTTCTTATTTTTCCCTGATGTATAAATGCGCTGTTCTATTTTCATTGTTAGCATATGCCAGAGAGTTCAGACTTATCAAGTAAACGAAATGGTTGCTCTCAATTAAGGAAGGTGCATGCTTCACCCTATCATGAACAATTGCTAAGGCGATAGTTGATAAGCCTTCGCTTTAGTATATACATGTTTTATTTTGAAGAATTTGTATTCATCTGTTTCCATATTTTCGATCTACACTCTGCAGCAGAATTGGCATGGGCAGATCCGATTTCATTATTTACTATAATAGCAGAAGCCGTAGCCTCGAAAAAACGCCCAACTTCAACTGAACTACAGGATGCGATAATTAAATTATCCTGTTTTACATAAGTCATTTTCATGCGGGCATGGGCGCTAGAATGAAATATAAGTAATACTAAAATTAATAAATAACCCTTCATAAAATATTCCCGTAGATTTTTTAGTTCTTAAAAGTTATCAAATACATGCCCATACTCTTGAATTAGTAGAATTTGTTTCCAAAAATAAGGCTACTGCTTAGTTGGTTCACTGTTCTAGTGTAATAAGGTAGTGCGGTATCGAAAGTTTTTCTATTTCGAAACCTCTATCGCTATAATTTTTGCGGATTGCAAAGACACGACTTCCCTCATCGGAAAATGTTCTCAAACATTGAGCCATACGACCAAAATTATTACATAATGGATCAACATAACGTCTATCATATTCAGATTGATCAATATCGCCCGAAACTTCCATAGCCTGTGTATACATTTGCTTTAACCGCGAACAAGAGAGTTTATTTACTTTATGGCCAACTAATAAGTCAAAATATAATTCAATATTTATATGGGCATTCTCTATCGCTTCTTTGTCATTTTTTTCTAACTTTCTGAGATCACCCATAAAACCATGGGTTTTAAATCTGGAAATATCATAAATTTTAGTTGTCTCATGCTGGCTAGTATCAAAGCCGCCATAAATAGCCTGCTGTGTTAATACTTTATCAAGATCTTGTTCACAATTATTTGCTTTGTGACTAATTTCTCTAAAGACATTATTTAGATTCTTTTTTATCTGCCCGGCAAGATACTTTGGCGTTAAGCAGGAAAGACACCAGAAAGCTTTAGTCTCAAGTATTTCATTGATCCCCAACTCACTTATTATCACTGAGCTCACTAATGCTTCAAATTTGACATTTTGAGGAAATGTATTAGTTTTCTCCTGATTTTTATTATCCAGACTGGCGCAACCTGTTAGAAATATACTGGTCAATAAACAGACTAATAGTAAGTTTTTATTATGATTAAGGTTAAAAGTCATATATAAACCCAAGTAAATTAAATAATAGTAAAAAAAACTCGAAATAATAACGCATAGAGTATGACACTATAATTAAGAGGCTTCCTTGAGAAAGTGTAGCATATCGTTTACAGCACTAGACATTGAATTTTATATCGATGAATTTGATGTTGTGAAAATAACAAAATAGATCACGACTTGAAGATAATAGTCATATAGACTGGATAATATTTTGTTGATAGCCCCCTGTGTCAGGATAGTTGGAGTCCGTTTAAAAATAGTGTTTACAGTACTTAGGTCAGGACACTGATAAATAGCACTGTTTAGTATAAATAGATTGATAGTGATATTACTATTATTCCTATATATAAACTAGCAAAGATATTGGCATAAGTAATAGCCTTATTTACTTTTGTATATAGGGCAATAATCACAAGAACTGAGATTGTAGATATTATAAGGCTTAACCATAATGTGGCTTGATTTAATCCAAGAAAGTCATCAGACAGGGATGAGACTAAGTCTATACTCACCCATAAGCTTGCTAACATAACAAGAAGATGAAATAACATCAATAATTGTGATTGCATGACTTTAATCTCCAGCAATAAGTAGTGTCATAGTCCATTCTCCTTTTTCACCTTGAACTAAGCAGGCACGGAAATCTATGGGTGAGCGTATTTTGTTTGATTCAACATAAGAAATACGTTTATCTTTTATCCTGATTTCTTGCCAGCTATCTTTTTCCCATACCCAGTCATCAACAACGACAATGGAATGAGATAATGTTGTTAGAATTTTAGAGCTTTTATCAGGCTTGGCATAAACAGGCACTTGTTTACCAATAAGTACACCATGAGTAAAGGCATTAAGGCTGTTAGGAAAATCAGTGAACATACGTGGAAAACAATAGCTTTCTGTACCTTCAATATCTTTGCTCAGTTTGCCACCACCCTTTCTTATCTGAGATAGTGTCTCAAATAATGTGTTTTGATTTTTTTTCCAGATCAGATTAAATTCAGCGATACCACCTTCACCTCCAAAGCTATTAAGAATAGTTGGATCAATAAATTGTTTGAGAGCAATAAAATCTTTATTATTGATAGTGGCATCAAATGTTTTCAGAAAAGTAGTTAATGAAGATGATAGCTGACTATCGTCTATCGGTGGAATAGCGTCAGTTATTGTTTTAACGGGACACCCACTGCCATATCCTATAGAAACCTCGATGTGATCAGGGTTGTACCAATAAACCGTTTTTTGAACAGGATTTCCTTCAGCATCAGTGTCATCAGAAACTGTGATCGCAATACTTTGGCTACATTGTTGAACACTAAGAGGCCAAGCCGATGTTAATTTATAGATGACTTCTTGATTAAGTGGATCCAGTAAAACAAATTGCTCTCCATGAACACCTTTATGCCATACGCTGGCAATTAAAGGTGTGCTCATCCAAATCACCATCTGCTGATGGATAAAGCCATTCATTGGATTTTGATGTGAATATTGAAAGATGAGTTCATTACTTTCCTGATCAAATACCGAAAGAAACTGTTCAGTTTTATTTCTGTGTATTAGTAAATTCCATGCGTATTCATTATCTTTTGTATGTACCTCAGTAGAGTATTCCACACCTTGTTGCTGTAATTTTGCGTAGAGTGATTGTGTATCTATCGGACTGGCTGATAGGGAGCTAAGTTGAAGTAAAAAAAGCAAGCTTATAAAAGTATGGATTTTTTTTATGATCATTTTAATATCTGTAATTTATTTTCTATTAATAGAAGTCGCTTATTAAACCCAAGTTTTAATTATTACGCGTCAATATAGTCCTGATAGAATAGTAGATCATAATTTATAAGTTATCCTGAAAATATGGAATCAAAAACACAAGTCAAAACCATGCTGGAATATAGGAAGGAACTTGAGCTTTTGGTTTCCAAGGATATTCTCAAACAGTTTGACCAATACTTGATAGATGGAAAAAAGATTTCTGCTATTCGTCTGCTTAAAAAAAATGGTGTTATATCGTCATAACAACAATATGTGTTGAAAAACATTGATAATAGGTTTTTTAGCTTAAAAATGATGGCTGTGATGCTAGTCCTTATTTTCAATGTAGACCCATCTTATAGGTGAATAAATATTCGCTGAACTTGAACAATGATAGATTGCATATTCCCAGGGATTTTTTTCCTGTTTTTCACCAAAGTAAAAATCTAGTTGTTTTTTAGCTTCATCAATAGATGTTTTTGAGTGTGTATCAGTATTGAAGGACACATGTATTTCACCTGTATTTGATGAAACATAAGCAAGTGTTTTCAATGATTCTGCTTCTTTAAGTACAATATAATCTTTATTGGTATCAACAGTTCCTTCTTTCCATATAGGTGTAGATGCCTGCTCAAGATCGCTTTTGATCGAGTGAAGAATTTTGTACAGATCACCTGTATCAAATAATATCATCCACTTTGCTTCAATTGTTACTCTACATTTATTGGTATAACTCGGTATATTGCTGAATTTGATTAAAAGTCCAATATGTTTAGAGCAAAAATCTCCGTACCAGCTACCGCGGCTGTATTCAACCGGGAAATTACTTCCTTTAGATAAATAAAATTTATGAGAAATTAGGTAGGAATTAAGAATGTCGACTGGATTGTTTTCTTGAAATATATTGTTGGGCATGATTATTTCAATTGTATATTTTGGAAATAAAGTAAAACCTTTATAGCGAGATAGGTAAGGTCTCTGTTTATATATAAAAGTTAACATTAGTAGAATGAGTATAAATATAGTAATTAGAGTTAATACATTCATAAGTACGCTTATCTTTTGTTAAATAAAAAAGGATTTAACTATACTCTAATAGAGTCTCTTAGTCTGATGGTTTTGCTTAGTATATGGATGCTCTATTTTTTTAAAATATATTTGGATATGTTTTGAATTAATAGAAACTACTTTAGAAAAATGTGATGAGGTACTAAAAAAGGATAACTAAAGAGTAAAACCTTTCAAAAAACAATTAATTAATAGCTATTATTAATGTGGTTATAGGAATTATTCAGATCATCTCTTACATTGAAAACTATTCCAAAGCCGAATGCTAGTTTCTATTTGATTTTAAACGAGGAGTACTCAATGCAGAAAAACACACAACAGTTTGAGTTTCATGGTAAAGCAGGCGAGTTTTTTAAGATCTGGATTGTCAATATGATGCTTTCAATCATCACCTTAGGTATTTATTCAGCCTGGGCAAAAGTCAGAACCCGGAAATATTTTTACAACAACACTCTGTTAATGAATACCCCCTTTGATTATTTGGCTGATCCAATAAAAATTTTAAAAGGTCGCTTGATAGTCTTGGCGATTTTTTTGATTTATTTATTTTCGGAATTAATTTCTCCGATGGTACAAGGGATATTGTTGCTTTTATTTATTCTGTCACTTCCCTGGGTCATCATCAGAGCAATGATATTTAACATGTACAATTCAGCTTATCGTAATATTCGATTTCATTTTAGTGCTAAATATTTAACTGCATTATGGGTCTTTCTGGGTTTGCCTTTTCTGGTTGCCTTATCACTAGGTCTTGCTTATCCTTATTTTATAAAGGAGCAGAAAAAGTTTATTATTGATCATACAACATACGGTACCAGTCCATTTAATATGGATGCAAGTGTAGGATCTATTTATAGTATTTTTTTTAAAATGATAGGTATATTTTTACTCCTGGCAATATTAATCGGGGTTGTTGGGGTGATAGCGGATGATTTGGGTTCTTATGGTGAAATGCTTAAAAATCCAGCGACTATGGGAACACCATTAATATTTGTCTCTTTAGCTATTATTCCTTTTTATATATTTGCTGTTGGATATTGGCATACCAATTTAATTAATCTGATTATAAATCATACAACTTTACAACAGAGTCAACTTACCAGCGAATTACAAACAATTAAAATATGCTGGATATTTGTTTCTAATACCCTGGCAATTATTTTTTCTTTAGGTTTATTAATTCCATGGGCGATGATTCGTACCACTAAATATCGTATTTCATGTATGTCACTTATTACAAACAGTGATCCTGATGCCTTTATTGCAGCTGAGTCGGAACAAGCTGCTGCCATTGGTGAAGAAGCGGGTGACTTTTTGGATATAGATTTAGGTCTGTGATAGAAATAAGTGGGTATTTTTATAATGGACAGTCATCGGAGCAAATACCAGTGACTGTCTGTTTTTATCAGTCTGGAGAGGTCTTGATAGAAGGTGAAGCACTGACACTTAATACCACTATTGAGCAATTATCTATTGTTCCAAGATTAGCAAATACCCGGCGCAATATTTTTTTAAACGATGGCAGTAAGCTGGAAACGGATGATAATAAAGCTATTGATGATCTCTGTAGATATTTTGATAAAAATATTTTTCATTTATTGCTTCATAAGCTGGAAAAAAATTGGTCATATGCCCTGATAGCATTAATTGCTACCATAATATTTCTCTGGGGCAGTATAGAGTATGCTGTACCCACTACTGTAAAATGGGCTGCTAAAGGCATTCCCTATAGTATTGAGCAGGATATTGGAGAGCGTGGACTGGAGACTCTGGATAAATGGCTGTTTTCTCCATCAGTTATTGATAAGGTCGAGCAGATACGGTTGCAAAAGCAATTTAAAATTTTAACAGCAAGCTCAAAAGGCAAATATCATTATCAGTTACTGCTAAGGACTAGCGAATACATGGGAGCAAATGCTCTGGCTTTACCAGGAGGGATCATTATTTTAACAGACAGCCTGTTTAAACTAGCTGAAAATGACCAGCAAATTATTTCCGTATTGGCACATGAGATGGGGCATATCGAGCATCAACATGCCTTGCGCTTACTCTTTCAGAGTTCCATAACAGCACTGTTTATGGCAGGGGTACTGGGTGATATGTCATCAGTGACATCATTATCCGTGACTTTGCCTACTGTTCTGGTGGAACGTCGTTATTCACGGGAGTTTGAACAGGAAGCGGATCAATATGCCGTGTCATTTCTTAAAGTGCAGAAAATGGATGTTGATTCTTTTACTCGTATATTAACATTGCTAGAACAAGCTCATGATGTAGACACTGAGTTT
>JAGLUC010000258.1 GCA_023134955.1 Methylococcales bacterium
AGAGGCTTATGTTTTTGTTACTTAGAAGATTGATAGCGAAGAGATGGAAAACTGGAAAGCGTGCTTAGAGGAAGTTAAGTTATCAATCTCAACTCTTGAAGAACAATTAGGTTATGAATGAGTTGAAAGCTCTCTATTGTGGCAAATCTTTAGGGCGCTGAACCCAAGAGTCACCAACTAATCTAGACCATTGTGAATCCAGCTGAAAATATGCCAAGGCCGCTGTTGGCATAAGGTTTCCATTATCAGCGCTTGGGATATTCGGTGCTAGGTTATGAACTAAATATTCAAAACCGGGGTTATGCCCCACTAATAAAAGCCGTTGAACTGAAGTTGGAATATCGAATAAAATCTGACGTAAATCAGATATGCTGGCCTCATAAATAGATTGATCAGTTTCAATAGAATCTTGTGCTAATCCCATTGCTTCGCCGACTATCTCAGCTGTTGTCAGTGCTCGAATCGCTGGAGAGCTAATGATTAAATCAGGCACAAGATTTTTTTCAGCTAACCATTCGCCTATCTGATGGGCGTTATGTTTGCCTCGTTTTTTTAATGAACGATAAAAATCAGTAGAGTCGCTATTCCAATCGGATTTGCCATGTCTTAGTAGCAGCAGTTCTTTATATACCTTTCGCATTTGAGAATACTCCGTTTAGAGTGCGTTGGTTTTTGTGAAGGGCTAGGCGCAAAGGCGCAGCAATAGCAGGCTATTGGAAGGCTTTGCAACGATGCCATTCGCAAAAAAAGACGTGCTATAAATGGGGCGTTCTTGAACGCGAGAGGTATACATAAGCATATTCCACAAAAGTTACTTTAAAATAGTTTTAACTAATTTAACCCAATAACTTGCTCCAACGGTTAATATTTCATCATTAAAATCATAATGCGGGTTATGTAATAAACAATCACCATCTGATGATCCATTACCTAGCCAAACATAACAACCAGGTTTTTCCTGTAACATAAATGAAAAATCCTCTGAGCCCATACTGGGAATAGGCTGTAAATCAACATTATCAATTCCCACCACTTTTTGAGCAACTGAGATAGCGATAGCCGTTTCAGCTTCTGAATTAGAGGTAACAGGGTAGCCTGCATTTTCGGGATTAATGGTGATTTCAGATGTAAGCCCAAAACCTTCTGCTAAAGATTCAACGAATTGTATCAGTTTATCTTTAATTAATTGTTGAACATCCGAATTAAAACAACGATAAGTCCCTCTCAATACCACTGAATCAGGTATTGCATTCCAAGTATTGCCACCATGAACTTGTGTGATGCTCAACACCGCAGCATCAGCAGGATTAACATTACGACTTACGATGGTCTGTAATGTAGTAATCACCTGAGCCGCAGCAAGCAAAACATCATTACCCAAATGAGGCATTGCTGCATGTGTAGCCTGCCCAGATAAAATCACCTCGAAACAATCAAAAGAAGCCATTATAGGCCCTGATTTAATAGCAAAATGTCCTTGTGGAATATCAGGAAAGTTATGTAAACCAAACACGCAGTCAGCTGGAAATAACTCAAATAAGCCTTCATCAATCATTTGTTTAGCACCTGCCCGACCTTCTTCAGCAGGTTGAAAGATAAAATAAACCGTACCGTTAAAATCAGCGTGTGTAGCTAAATATTTTGCTGCTCCTAATAGCATTGCAGAATGACCATCATGACCACAGGCATGCATTTTTCCATTATGTTGTGATTTATAAGGTAAATCATTTTTCTCATTGATAAACAGCGCATCCATATCAGCGCGAAGAGCAATACGCTTAGAGCTCTTTCCACTAGACAAACTGGCAACAATACCCGTTTTACCCAAGCCCTCATGAACTTCCAGTCCAAAACTTTTCAATTGTGAACTAATAAAAGCAGATGTTTTTGTTTCCTCAAATGCTGTTTCTGGAAATTGGTGAAAATGTTGACGCCAATCACGCATTTCAGCATGTATCTCTTGAATTTCTTTATAAAGTGCCATAAGTAAAAAGAGCCAAATATCAGTAGAGTAAAATAATCAATTAAAACTTTTTCTGCTTTTGTTCTAAGGAGCGTGTTATTTCGTGGATAGTATCAGATTCAAAGGAAGCTACACGAAAAAGATTATTTTGTATCAGTTGAAGAAAATGAGTCTGTAATAGGTGAATCTATTCCAGTAGATGACTACTTGAAGTAAGATAAAGCATCTGGTTCCTGGATCATTCCTCGTGGGTATATAAAGGGTAAATTTTTTCTAAAGCATATGAGAGACGTAGAAGAATTATTTTCAGCATTGGAAAGATCAGCATTCCGGCAAAAATTTCACCTACAAAATAAAGATAAAGATTACTTATGCAACAAAGGACTGAATACTATTCTTACTCATGCCGATGATTTTATAAATAAACGGTTAGCACCTGCTTTTCCAGCTAATGATGGTAAACAAACTCCATTTAAAGGTCACCCAATATTTGTTGCTCAACATGCAACGGCCTGTTGTTGCCGTAGTTGTTTAGAAAAATGGCATAAAATTCCTAAAGGAAAACCTTTGTCTGATAATGAAATAGCTTATATTTGTGCTGTTCTTGAATATTGGTTGCGTAAGGAATTTAATTCAGATAAGTGATCAGGTTTATATTGTTAATAATTCCAGACTAGATAGCCCATTTCAACAAGTAGCGAGCATTCGTAATGGTCAAATAATTCAGCAGAAAATACCGTCATCAGATTGGGCTAAAGATTTGCTCGAAAATTATTTATATTAATCGTCCCAAAAGTTCT
>JAGLUC010000259.1 GCA_023134955.1 Methylococcales bacterium
AGAACTGCCTGGCATATGCTGATAAGGATTCAACATAGCGTCGCTGACCTTCTGCATAGATAGTGTCAAAGGCTAGAGAAGATTTTCCAGAGCCTGATAAACCAGTGATAACAATTAAGGAATCTCTGGGTAAATCGAGGTCTATATTTTTTAGATTATGAGTCCTTGCACCTCGAATGCTGATTGTGTCCATTAATAGAATTCCTGAGCGTTAAATAACCTGATAATATACTTGTTTTTATTCCCAAATTGCAAAGGAAGTTGAATTTTGACGCAACTGCAAGATATTACCAGCCCAATGACATCGTTGGAAAAGCGTGCAACACTATCATTAGCCAGTATTTATGCTTTAAGAATGCTCGGTTTGTTTATGATTTTGCCCGTATTGTCCATATTTGCAGAAAAAATGGAAGGAGCCACGCCTTTATTAATAGGGCTGGCAATTAGTATCTATGGCTTAACTCAAGCAATTTTACAAATTCCTTTTGGATTATTATCCGATCACTTTGGGCGTAAAAAAATCATTATTATTGGTTTGATTTTGTTTTCAGCAGGAAGTGTTGTTGCTGCCGTATCAACCACTATTTATGGGGTATTAATTGGTAGAGCAATTCAAGGTAGCGGAGCTATTGCTGCGGCTATTATGGCTTTGGTCGCTGATTTGACTCAGGAGGTACATCGTACTAAAGCAATGGCGATGATTGGAGCAAGTATTGGTGTTTCATTTGGTGTTGCTATTACTCTAGGTCCAATTCTTGCTGCTTATATGGGTATTGCAGGTATTTTTTGGTTAACCGCTATATTGGCTTTATTAGCCATATTGGTTGTTCTATTTATTGTACCTAACCCTAAAAAATCAATTGTTCACCGCGATGCAGAATTAATTCCCAGTCAGGTTTTAAATGTATTAAAAAACCCAGACTTACTAAGACTAGATTACGGTATTTTTATTCTACACTTATGTTTGACGGCAAGTTTTGTAGTATTACCTCTATTAATTAGAGATGCAGGGTTAGCACCTGATGACCACTGGATGATTTACTTGCCTATATTGGTCACATCATTAGCGGTGATAATACCGTTTGTAATTATTGCAGAAAAAAAACGACAAATGAAAGAGGTGTTTGTTGGAGCTATTATTACCTTAATTCTGGCAAATATTGGTTTATACATGTATTCCCATGTTTTAGTAGGTCTGATTGGTTTTTTATGGTTATTTTTCTGTGGATTTAATTTGTTAGAAGCAACATTACCTTCATTAATTTCTAAAACAGCCTTAGGTGATTTAAAAGGAACAGCTATGGGTGCTTATTCCAGTGCTCAATTTATGGGGGCATTTGTCGGTGGGGCAGTGGGCGGCTGGCTTTATGGTGAGTGGGGTGCAGTTGCAACCTTTTTATTTTGCGCAATAGCCACATATTCCTGGCTCATTGTTGCCTTGTTTATGAAAGCACCCGTATATTTAGCAAATATGCTTATTTCGCTGGATGGCGTTAATGAAGCAAAAGGAGAGGACTTCGTTTCCGAATTACTTAATATTGAAGGTATAGAAGAAGTAAAACTTTATTTTGAGGAAAGCGTTGCTTATCTTAAAGTTGATAATCAGCGCTTGCTAAAAAGTGAATTGCAAAAATTGTTAAATCAATGGGTTATGGATTAGTTTAATAGAGTTACGACTGATCTGGTTTTCTTCTTTCAGTACTTTGTTATGATTAGAACTTATGTTGAATTTGGCTTTGTATTTTCTTTAAAACAAGCTAGATTTAGAGGAAATATACGATTATAAAGCTTAATTTAATCACCTATGAAATATACGTTTCTTGTTTTTATTCTTTTCTATGCTTCTTTATTAAAAGCAGTTGACACACCAGATAAAATTATTGCCTTTGCTCAAGATGATATGAGTAATGATTTTCGTAAAGCACAAGTTTTTGATGTTCGAGATCATCTATTAAAGTATCCAGCTATTCAATTTACTTATTCAGATGCACAAGGACAAACCTCTTTGTTGATCAAACAAATTGAACAATTTATTCAACAAAAAGTTGACGTGCTGGTAATAGGAACAAATGATGAGAATGCGGTTGTTCCAGTGGTAACACAAGCTTATCAGGCAGGTATACCAACCATTATTCTTGATCGTGGTATTAATAGTGAAAATTACACCTCTTTTATTAATACCAATAACATGCAGATCGGTGTTATTGCCGCTCAATATTTAGCAAAACAATTAAAAGGTAAAGGGACTGTGCTTTTGTTCGAGGGCTTGCCTCATGCAGATGTTACTAAGCTGAGAACTAAAGGTTTTTTAAAAACCATAAAAAAATATAAAAATATTTCAGTCATTACACGAACAGGTAATTTTTTACGTCGAGATGCCTTGTTGGAAATGGAAAAAATAATTCAACAAGGTATCCATATTGATGCTATTTTTGCAGAAAGTGACAGTATGTTGAGTGGAGTTAGAATGGTGCTTGATAAACATAATATAGCGGCTGATTCATTAATTATGATTGGTTGTGACTATACTCTTGAAGCACAACAAGCTATCCGTAAAGGACAACAATCGGCATCTATTTTCTTCCCGCTTGGTGGTAAAGAAACAGTGGCTACTGCATTGCAGATATTAGCAAATAAAATAGTGCCCAAGCATATTATTACCAATCCTGTAAAACTGGTGACAAAAAACAATGTCAATAAAATTAAAGCTATATTTTAGAAAATGAGTTTCTTTTTTAAAAATAGTTTAAAGAATAAGGTTTCATACGCTTTTTTGGGTACTACCTTGTGTATTTTGATTATTTTAGGGCTTTATTTTGACTCTTTTCTTAAAAAGAATTATTTGCTTAGTTCACAAAAAAGAATGGAACACGGCTTTCTTCGGCTTGTTCAGCATTTGGATGAGGTAAAAAATAATCTTGGCAGGGTTACTCAGCATATTGCCAATGATGAAAAGATATTGGCATCTATTTCTTTACTCAATCAATATCAGGATAAAAAAAATTACAATAGACATTTATTAGATGAGGAAAAAAAACTGCTATTGGAACAATTACTTATCAGGATGAAAATATCATTTAATAATGATCTTGCCATTTATGATCATAATTACGAATTGCTTGTTTTTATTACTAAGCAAGAAGAAAGTTTTCATTTAAATTTCTTTTCTTATCAACAAGGCAAACGGCAATTGTTTGGTAAGGATGAAAGTGAGTCAACTTATCAACTAGAAAATTACCAGAAAAATGAATTGATGAAATATGATCATCAAGCTTACTATCCACTAGCTCAGCTTGAGCAAAAAAACTTTGTTATTTTGCATCTTAGTCAGATACTAATTATGCAATCGAATTTTAGTATTTTTAATGATGTTTCAGGTAAACATCTGATGCATATTGAACTAAGCAAAGATATTGATAATCATTACTTTGAACGTTTATCTAAAGATCTGGGTATTAATATTTCTTTTAGCCATAAAAAGCCTGTTTTAACTGGAGAGCCCGAGTTGGAAGCTGCTGAGTTATTACATAAAAATATTGCCCATCTTGATATGAGGCAAACGCCAGATTATTTTTTGGCGATAACAAAAACACAAACACCCGAGGGTGTTGTTTATTTTACCAGTCAGATGGATAAGACAGTCCTCAGTAATACCTTAAGAGAAAACAGGCAACAATTTATTTTTGTTTTTAGTCTGGTTGCTGTTGCCATGTCAATTTTAGTCCGGATTTTGGTGACTCGAAATATGGCTAAGCCTTTATCTGATTTAATGTCTCAAATTTATAGGATAGAACGTCAGGATTACGCGCCCTATGAGGTGATAAAAACATCAGATGAAATTGAAGAAATTTCAAAAAACATTAATCAGTTAGCTAGTGCGGTACGTAGCAGAACTCACACTTTAGAATATTTGTCCAATCATGATTCATTAACAGGCTTGCCTAATCGACGTTTTTTTGAGGAACGATTAACACATGCATTAGACCTTGCAAAAAGAGATGGCAGTGAATTAGCCATTATCTTTTTTGATTTAGATGGCTTTAAACAAATCAATGACAGCCTAGGGCATGATACAGGTGATCAATTGCTTAAAAGTGTCGCTAACCGGGTAAAAACATGTATACGTAATATTGATACAGTCGCGCGTGTCAGTGGTGATGAGTTTATAGTATTGATCGAACAAATTAAAGATGAATCCGACTTTAAGGTAATCATCGATAAGCTAATGAATGTTTTTAGCAAAGATTTTAATTGTCTTTCATATAAAATCAATATTACAGCAAGTATAGGAATTTCTATCTACCCCAGAGATGGTAATGATTATGTGACTTTAATTAAAAATGCTGATTTAGCTATGTATAAAGTTAAAGAGGAGGGACGGAATAATTATTATTATTTTACCGCCTCTTTATCGGAACATTTGCAGGAGAGAATCGCAAAAATAGCAGCTCTAAAGCAAGCAATGGGAGACTGTTCAGAATTTAAGTTAGTCTATCAACCCACTGTTTTTGCAGAAAATAATAAGATAACAAGCATAGAAACATTAATTCGTTGGCATAGTTCTACCCTGGGATTAATTCACCCTGAAGATTTTATTTCTTTAGCGGAGGAATCAGGGGTGATTGTTCAGCTTGGTGAGTGGGTTTTACAGCAAGCCTGTGTCGATTTTATGCACTTAGAAAAGCAAGGATATCAACTAGACCATGTTGCTATCAATGTTTCTAATATTCAATTTAAGCAGGGTGATATGTTTGCGGTATTACAAAAAGTAATTGAGCAAACGGGTATAAAACCCTCACAAATTGAATTGGAAATTACTGAAAGTTATTTAATGGGTGATGATGAAAGGGTGCCAGAAACATTAATAAAAATACGTAGTCTGGGCGTGAAGCTTGCCATTGACGATTTTTGTACGGGGTATTCCTCAATGAGTTATTTGCAGAAATTGCCCATCACACGGGTAAAAATAGATAAAGCCTTTGTCGATGGCATACCTGAGAATAAAGAAAACCTTGCAATTTCTCGTGCAATTATTGCATTAGCTAAGACATTTGGTTTGGTAGTAACAGCAGAAGGTATTGAAACCAAACAGCAGCGTGACTGTTTAAGGGCTGAGCATTGTAATGAAATTCAAGGATATTATTATTCAAGACCACTTGATATTACCGAGTTAAAAAAATATTTTGAGCGCTGGGGGGTAAAAAAATATTAGAAACTTTGTAAGAAAATGTTGCACATCTCGACAAATAGTCAACTGTCATGTTTGGAGAGGCATCAATGCCTATTGAAAAAACATTAATATTAATGCTGTGTTCGTTGTTTTTAGTATCTACTGTCATGGCAAAAGAGCCTGACTGGACAAATTACCAGACAGTACTAACTCAGATTAAAGTGGGTGTAAAAAACAAAATAGCGTTAATGCAGGTTGATTATTTGGCGATTAAAAATAATGGTAGCCTGGATAAAGCCTATCAACAACTTTCCGCTTTTAATGTGGAACAATTATCTAATCGACAACAGAAGTTAGCCTTTTATATTAATGCCTATAATATACTTGCCTTAAAGATGGTGGCTGATCATTGGCCGACAGAAAGCATTAAAGATGTAGGTGGTTTATTTAGCCCTGTCTGGGACAAACCAGCCGGTGTTTTGGCTGGAAAAACAGTCACGTTGGGTGAGATTGAACATAAAATATTAAGACCAATGGCAGAGCCAAGAATACATTTGGCAATTGTTTGTGCTTCAGTGAGTTGTCCTGATCTTAGAAATGAGCCTTATACAGCGAAGCAACTTGATGATCAGCTTGATGATCAAACACGACGCTTTTTAAATAATCAGGGAAAGGGTCTTAGGCTGGAGAATAATGTTTTAAGAATTTCTAAAATATTTGATTGGTTTGAACAAGACTTTAAAGTTTATGGCGGGGTTGCTGCTTTTATTAAACGTTATAAAACTGATTTGCCTGCGGTTAAAATTAAAAGTAATTTAAATTATGATTGGAATGTGAATAGCAAATAACAAAAAGTATTAAGGGTAATACTTGGTTTGGGTTTAAAATAGGGTGTTCTTGAACCTGAAGAGTATAAGAAAAATGATGCATAAAATGTCCGATCCTGATCAATGGATACCCTTGTATGGTGATATTCTTTATCGCTATAGTATAGGGCGGGTTCGTTATCCTGATGTTGCGGAAGACCTGGTTCAAGAAACATTGCTGGCAGCATTAAAAGCACGAGAAAATTATGCTGGACAAGCTTCTGAACAGACCTGGTTGATTGGTATTCTAAAACATAAAATTATTGATTATTTTCGTAAAGTTTCACGCGATAAAACTCAAGAACTTGAAGATCATTTAATCGCAGATGAAGATGATTATTTTAATCAACAAGGTGGTTGGAAAATTGATTTTTCACAGTGGTCTCAACCCGATAAATCCATGGAGCAAGAGCAATTTATCAAGACCTTGCAAGCATGTATTGATAAATTGCCGCCTCGTATGGCGCAATTGTTTATGCTACGTGAATTAGATGATGTAAAGAATGAAGAAATTTGTGAATTAATGTCAATATCAACGCAGAATAATTTATGGGTTATGTTATCAAGAATGAGAGTGCAATTGAGGCATTGCCTGGATATAAACTGGATTAGCCAGTAGGGAGCTTAAAATGTTGACATGCAAAGAGGTGAGTTTATTAGCATCCAAAAAATTGGATGAGAAACTTACATTAGGAGAGCGTGTAGGGTTTCTTTTGCATATTTCCATGTGTGGGGTGTGCCGACGGTATAGTAAAGAGATAAATAAAGTACATGCACTGATGTTGAATGTTGGAAAGAATGGAAAGTCTTTTATGTCTGAGTCAGTAAAACTCTCTAAAGAAGCGCGTGAGCGAATTAAAGTGGCATTAGATAAGGTCAGTCATTAAATAAAATATCGGTTTTTTGATTTTTATAAAATATATTATGAAGCGAGGCTAAAGCCTCACTTCCAGCAATCAACCTGCGGTTTGTTAATAGCATGTCATAAAAATTATATGGGTATTTGCAGGACAACGCTTTTTATGAGGGGATTACATGAGTAACGCGACAATAAGTGAATCGGTACAAAATTATTATGGAGAAGTGCTTCAGTCTAGTGAAGATTTGAAAACCAGTGCATGTTGCACACTAGATGCAATGCCTGTTCATTTGCGTTCATTGTTGGCAGATATACATCCAGAAGTTGTAGCTCGTTATTATGGCTGTGGCTCTCCTTTACCTCCAGTTTTGGAGGGCTGTACTGTATTGGATCTTGGATGTGGTACAGGGCGCGATTGTTATTTACTCTCTCGCTTAGTCGGTGAATCAGGGCAGGTGATTGGTGTCGATATGACCGAGCAACAACTGGCTATCGCAAAGCAACATTGTGACTGGCATGCCGAGCGTTATGGTTATGCAGAATCTAATGTGTCATTTAAATTAGGACAAATTGAAGACCTGGCTGCAGCGGGTATTGCTGATAATTCAATAGATGTGGTGGTGTCAAACTGCGTGGTTAATTTGTCAGCCAATAAACAACAAGTTCTGTCCGAAATATTACGAGTGCTTAAACCAGGTGGGGAGATTTATTTTTCAGACGTTTATGCTGATAGACGAATTCCGGAAAAACTTAAAGCAGATCCCGTATTGCTAGGTGAATGTCTAGGTGGTGCTTTATATTGGGAAGATTTTCGCCGTATGATGCAAAGTATGGGCTGTCCTGATGTTCGAGTGGTAAAAGAAACGCCCATTGCATTAGATGATCCAGAGGTATCTAATAAAATTGGTATGGTTAATTTCACCTCAATTACCATCCGTGCATTTAAGGTTCCACTAGAAGATCGTTGTGAAGATTTCGGACAGGTCGCTGTTTATAAAGGAACCATAGCAGAGCATCCACACAGTTTTGATTTAGATGACCATCATCATTTTGAAAAAGGTAAACCGTTACGTGTGTGCGGTAATACTTCAGATATGCTGGCATTAAGTCGTTATGCTGAACACTTTGATATTTGGGGCGATAAATCCACTCATTTTGGCTTGTTTGATTGTGCACCACCCAATACCAAGTTATCACTAGAATCTGGCGCGGCTTGCTGCTGATTTTATGATTCAATTTGTTTGCCATTTTCTGTTGCCGTGAGTGGTGCAATTGCGGTCTTTGTAAAAACACCTGGGCTTTCACCTGTTAAGACTCGCCTGGCAGTTAAATTAGGTCAGCAATCAGCAGAAGCATTTCATCTGGCTTCTGCTCAAGCGGTTTCCTCAGTCGTCCAACAATTGAGTGATATTCAGGCTTATTATGCGGTAGCAGAACAATCTGCCTTAAATCATAATTATTGGCAGGCTCTTCCTTGTCTTTGGCAAGGCGAGGGAGGTCTTGGTGCGCGGATGGCTCATATCTACCAACGCTTATTAGCCAAGCATGATTTTGTTATCCTGGTAGGTGCAGATATACCTCAAATGACCTTACCAATGCTATTCTCCGCATCCGCCTGGTTGTCTGATAATAAGCCACAATTAGCTTTTGCTCCAAGTGATGATGGTGGCTTTTGGTTATTTGGAGGCAATTGTAATATTCCTCAAACTATTTGGATAGATGTCAAATATAGTGTTGCTGATACAGGTGATCAGTTTCTTGAAAAAGTGCAACAATTGGGTGATGTTAAAATATTGGATTCATTGCGTGACGTTGATGAGCTAAGTGACTTGATTCTATTGCAAAAAACATTATTTAAATTAAAAGATCCAGTGCCAGAACAGCAAGCATTAATTCATTTCTTAGATTCATTATCTATATAATTCAGTATCTATTAACCGTCCCAAAAGTTCAGACAGGGTATTTCGACACTCTTTTATTAACACATAGTGTAGCCCGTATGAAACGAAGTGTA
>JAGLUC010000026.1 GCA_023134955.1 Methylococcales bacterium
GCCCGAATAGTATATGAACTGATACGGGTTATTCTTGCCTGGAAGAATAATGGATTTACAAAACAACCTTGTTTTTGGTAACCGTCTTTTAAAACACACATTCCAAATTACCTAACATTAAGGCAATCTATCCGCTTCAATCAATCGAAGGAGACGGGAATGATCCCTCACCAAAAAGATGCTGTTATGAAGTTACATATATTGCGATGGAAATCTAGCAGATTAACTCAAATAGCTTATTGCAACCAGCATGATATCAAGCCGCATATTTTTAGTTATTACAAAGGAAAGCTAAGTCAGGGTGACGGTGGTTCTGAACCACTTTCAAGCAGCCTTGTTCCAGTAGAGCTTTTATCAAGCAACGCCCCGTTAACAAAACAGGCTACGGACTCCGATCTGATTAAAATATCACACAGTAATGGTTTTAGCATTGAGGTTAAAGCGTGCTCCGAGTTATCTTCATTAAAACCGTTACTTGATTTGCTTAGGTCTATCGCATGATGGGTAGTCTATCCGTTAATCAAGTCTATCTTGCAACGGGGATAACCGATATGCGTAAATCAATTAATGGTTTGTCGATTATTGTTTCTCAGTTGCTGGGGCATGATCCTTTTGATGGCAGTGTGTTTGTATTTTGCAATCGGCAGCGCGATAAACTTAAAATTCTGCATTGGGAGCATAATGGCTTTTGGCTGTATTACCGCCGACTCGATCAAGGGAAATTCCAATGGCCAAGCGATGTGGATCAGCAAAGCATCGCTTTATCTTTGCGTGAACTGCATTGGCTTCTTGATGGGTTATCACCGATTCAATCGACTGCTCATTCTGCTGTATCAGGGTTTAATATAAACTGATATATCTGTAATTTCCTGTATTTACAATAAGTTAAAGTAGATTTAATGGTATAATAAGCCCATGAAAACACTGCCTGAATCATTGACAACTGATACCGCTACCTTACATAAAATGGTGCACAATTATCAGCTCACTGTTGATGAAATGCAGGCAAAACTCAAATGGTATGAAGAACAGTTTCGTCTTTTTAAACAGCGCCAGTTTGGTGACTCCAGTGAGAAATCATCGGATCAAATGGATTTGTTCAATGAAGCAGAATCGATTCTGGATGCTCTAGGCGCTGAAGAAGATGACCAAGACACTATTCCTTATCAGCGTAAAAAACCAGGTCGTAAACCGTTATCAAAGCACATACCTCGTGAAACCATCCGTTACGAACTCTCTGAGTCAGAACGCATCTGTCAGTGCGGTCATGTCTTACATGAAGCGGGAATCGAGCGTGCTGAACAATTAGAAATCATTCCTGCCCAGGTCAAAGTCATTGAACATGTACAAGTGAAATATGGCTGCCGTGCCTGTGAGAACGGTATTATCACTGCCGCCAAACCTGCCCAACCTATTCCACGCAGTTTTGCATCAGCAAGCCTGCTAGCTTATGTCATTGTGGCTAAATTTATGGACAGTTTGCCACTCTATCGTCAAGAAATGATATTCAAGCGCTTAAGTATCGACCTATCAAGATCAACCTTATCTAACTGGGTACTGAAATCAGCTGAATTGCTTAATCCCTTTTATGACCACCTACATGAACAGCTCATTCGACAGAAAATCCTCCAAGCGGACGAAACCACCTTAAAGGTCATACAAGATGGCCGAGAAACAAAATCAAAATCCTATATGTGGCTCTATCAAAGTGGTGGCCAGCATACTGAGCATCCCATTGTTTTATATGACTATCAGGCCACACGAGCAGGACAGCATGCTAAAACATTTTTGCAGGGATTTTCAGGACACCTGCAAGTTGACGGCTTTGCAGGCTACCATGTACTGGAAGCGGATGACTGTTTTCTAGTGGGCTGCATGGCGCATGCGCGTCGTAAGTTTGATGAAGCACTTAAGGCATTACCTAAAGCAAGCCGTCATAATAAAATGGGCATGGTACAAATCGCACTGCGAAAAATTACACGGCTTTATGCCATTGAAAAACAGATAAAAGATCTGACAGCCGAGCAGCGCTATTTAATCCGACTAGAAAAGAGCAAACCGATACTTGATGACTTAAAGCAATGGTGCGATCAATCAGTAACCAAAACCAGTAAAGACGCTTTACTGGGTAAAGCCATTCGCTACACAATAAACCAATGGACTTATCTGATTCGCTACCTTGACGAGGGTAACTTACAAATTGACAACAATGCCGCTGAACGGCATATCAAACCCTTTGTGATTGGACGTAAAAACTGGCTATTTAATCAGACACCCCGTGGAGCCAATGCCAGCGCAACACTCTATAGTCTGGTACAAACCGCGATAGCCAACAATTTAGAGCCATTTGACTATTTAAAATATCTTCTTACGGAGCTCCCTAAGCTGGGCAGACACTATGAAGTTGAAGCATTAGATCAATTTCTACCCTGGAATTTGACTGAAAAAATTAAGGCGTTAAATTAAGTGCCATAGTTTGTCTAGGTGGGTATATCTGACGGTTAC
>JAGLUC010000260.1 GCA_023134955.1 Methylococcales bacterium
GTTCAAGGGGTTAGTGAGGCTCTTGATGCACCTGCAGGAGCATTAGATGAAATATTATCTAGCATTCTAGGTAATATTTCTGAATCTGGGAAGGTGTTGTTAGCTGATGATCAAGGGTTTTATTTAGCCTGTAATGGTTTTCCTCATGAGGTGGCAGAAGAATTATCAGCATTAAGTGCTGAAATAGCAACGGTACATGAAAAACGCTCTGGTTTGTTAATGAATAACTTGGGCTTAGGCAGTCAAGCCTGGTCGGTCATTGATGCCTTTGGCAGTAGCCAAATGGGTTTTTGGCCTATTTTTATTGGGAAAACCCGGTTTGTTATTATAATATCGGGTATCCCACATTTTAATCAGCCTGACTTTGTAACACTTATTTGGGCATTAAGTATTCGTTATGCAAAATAACTTTTTTAACAAATTTTTGACTTTATATGAGGAGTTAATATGAGAGCAGATATGCTTACCTCTGTTTTAACAGAGCTAAATGGAACATCAGCAGATATTGAGGCATCGGGGGTTATTTCATCAGATGGTTTGATGATGGCATCCGTTTTGCCAGCAAATCTTGATGAGGATCGCGTGGGGGCAATGAGTGCTGCTATGCTTTCACTAGGTGATAGAACAGCACAGGAACTTAATCGAGGTGATTTAGAGCAGGTTCTTATTAAGGGCGATAATGGCTATGTATTGATGATTTATGCAGGTGATGAAGCCGTATTAACGGTTATGGCTAAATCAAACGCAAAACTAGGACTGATTTTTTTAGATGTTAAAAGAGCGGCAGAAAGTATTTCAGAATTGCTTTAAGTTATAAAATTAAACTGGAGTTTTTATGATCAGTGATATGAACCCTGAAGATATTGTGGGAGCCTATAAAGAAGTTACCCTGGAATTATACCAATCAATATCAAGAAAAGTTTTATATACAGAAATTGAGACACCTTACCCAGATGGTAAACTGATTGTTTCAACAACAACCCCAGAGGGAATTATTACTCATGTCAATCAGGCGTTTGTTGACATGTCAGGATTTTCAGAAGAAGAGTTAATTGGTGCACCCCATTCCATTCTTAGGCACCCAGATATGCCACCAGCTGCATTTAAGGATTTGTGGGATACAGTAGAGAAAGGTGAGAAATGGCAGGGGTTTGTTAAAAATTTACGTAAAGATGGTGGTTATTATTGGGTGAAAGCAACAGTTATACCAAATATAAGAAAAGGTAAGCTAGAAAGTTACACATCAGTACGAAGAAAACCTTCTCGAACTAAAGTGGATGAATGCATCAAGCTTTATCCTACAATGTTTTAATACGGAGACATTTTATGTCATATATGTTTTCAGTAAGTCCAGACTTTAAAACGGATAATTTATCTGGATGGTATATTTTTAATACCTGGTTACAAAAACAAACGGGTAAAGCTATTCACCTGGAAATGCACAATGATTTTCAAAGTCATTGGTTAGCCTTGGGAAAGGACGAAATTGACCTGGTCTATGCAAATCCATATTCTGCATCAATGCTAGTGCGTGAAAAAGGTTTTTTGCCTTTGGTAAAAGCGGCAGACGTATGTGGTGAGACAGTCATCGCAGTAAGTGCAGAGAACCCAATTGAGAATGTTGAGCAATTGAAAACAGGAACTAAAATTGCAAGCACTATATGTCCAGGTGTGCATATGATGGGAATGCTTATGCTGGAGCCAGCAGATCTGGATGAAAATAACACCACAATTATGACAGAAGATAGTTTTGTTTTGGTTGCAAAACAATTGCTTAATGGTAATGCTGATGTTGGTTTTTTTTTAGCAGAGACTTATGATGACCTTTCAAATATGCTTAAAAAACAGCTCAAGTTGCTCGTTAGAAGCCAGATAAATGTTGTTCATCATTCATTAATGATTGGTCCTAAATTATTAGACAAAAGAGATGAATTTAGAAAAATTCTGCTGGAAATGAATGATGATAAAAAAGGGCAAGGGGTTTTGGACAGCCTTGGCTTTACTGGATGGGAAACAGTTGAAGATGAAGAGATGGAATTTATGATCGATTTAATGGATACCTTGACTGTTTGATTATTCATAATATAAGATCTTTGCACGGTTGATACTTTTAGTAGCTTTAAAAACAGAGCAAAAATACTCATTTACTTCGTGCAAAGACCTTAATATCTCTATTAATTTGGACTATATATTCTACCCTGACTAGAAATATTAGATAACAAAAAAACCGATGTTATTCAAGCAAGTATTTATAACTATTATCTCTTTAGCTACAGGGTTGCTGTTAATAATAAATTTATTTTCCTATCTGGGAGA
>JAGLUC010000261.1 GCA_023134955.1 Methylococcales bacterium
AATTTCTTGATAACCATAAATTATGTAATTCTTGCGTATTTAGCTCTTCAAAACTAACACAATCTTTTACAACAGGAACAGCATTACTTCCCCTTTCTCCCTTTTCTAAAAAGATATTATTAGCGGTTAAAAACACCGTCATATCTTGACTTTTATCACCCCTAAACCGCACATATTTTTGAGGTAAAGCAGTTAACCACCAATCGCTATCTAACCAACCTTGCATTGATTCAGGCCCTTTTGATTCATAGTTAGTCAATAATTGATGAATGACTTTATGTTCTAAATCTGCAAGTTCTGATGATTTCGTTTGTTTTATTCTATTGGTTGCATCTAGCTTTTCTGCCAATTCTGCTGTGTTTACCAACTTATTTAAATCATAGGTATTTAAATCTTTCATTTGGTTCTGATAACCAGGCCATTTAAAAGCAATCTTTTTGCCTTCTGTTTTTAAAGCTCGATAGTTGTACTTCATAATGGCAATATTTGGCTCTGTAATTTCTTTTTCTCTATGCCTAAGCACTCGACCTGCTAATTGTATAAAGGAACGATAGGAGGAAGGCTCTATTACCGCCCAATCAAAATCATGGTCTCGCCCTACTTCTTCTACGGGAGTGGCTACCAGTACAAATAGTATGTTTTTAGCTTTTGAGTTATCAATGTGGTTTCTGATTACCTCATCTTCTAAAACATGAGTATCACCTTTATTTCGTTTTAATATTTTATCCAAATATTTTTCTTGGCTATGGCGCATTAACAAAACCTGTCTAGAATGGTATGCCATCGTTTTAATTTCGGTATCTTCTGCTGAATTATTTTGTAAAAAATATTTTGTAAAATCAACACATGGGTTGATATTCGCCATACGAACAACGCCAATACTGATGTTTTTATTTGTTTTAGTATCAACAAAATAATGATGCTTATGCTTTTCTAATACGGCTTGTTTTATCGCTTCAAAATAATCTTTTGCTTCAGTATTGCAATGAGCAATATTTGCCTTACGTTTTACGGGTTGTTTGGCTAGATTTTCTATACGCTTATCAATAAACTTATCATGCTGCTTTTTATAGTCTTCTTTATTTTTAATCGTGCTAACTTTTGTTTTAAATTCATCAATCCATGCACAGCCTACAGATGGTTTTTTACCACGCATAGTTGCAAAAATACCCCAACCAGATTGATAAACATTAAAATATCCCTCTGCTAAATCGGGGGGAATGGTTGCAGATGAAATCATTACTTTTCTGCCTAGCATCCCTGCAAGGTGAATTAATCGCCCAATAGCAATTAAGTCTGTATTGTCAAAATCGTCAATTTCATCAATGACTAAATCGGATGACATAAGTCTTAGTGTTGGCAGAATATAACGACCACCACGCATAACTTCAGTGGCTTGAATAATATGATCAATAGTACAAGCAAGAACAGGGGCATATAAAAAACGTCGATCTTTATTACTTTTTAAAACCGTATCTAAACCTTGCTCTGGAAAATCACCACTGAAGATGATTTCATTATCTAGCAAACTGTTATCAGATTCTGAACCAGTTTGATTTTTTTGGTTTTCTAAATCCAATACTGCCTTAGAACCTATTAACACGGCTAATTCATCATCTTTTAATTCAATTTTATTTCTGTATTCAACCCCCGTTTGCAAGGTCAAAGTTCTTAACCCTAATGCTAATATATATCGTAGGCTTTCTTCATTTTCTGAAAGTACCTGCATTATTTTTGCATTAGCAAAGGTTTTACCTTTACCCGTGGATGCCATATTGACTGCAAAAAAGCCGAACTGATGCTTATCTAAGTCTTTCTCTGCATTCTTCCATTTCTTGATGCTAGTAACAGCATCATCTTGCCACTTGAAATTTTGGGGGCTTTTTTTGTTAATTTTTTTATTGTTTACCACTCTAATGTTTTGATTAAAAATTGCTTCAAACTGCGGTAATTTTTTGATATTTATTTTTGCTTGTTTAGCAACACCAACCAAATGCTCATCAAGCTGTTGTTTGAGATTGTTTTGATGG
>JAGLUC010000262.1 GCA_023134955.1 Methylococcales bacterium
AGATTGTAATATTGCTGGATGTTGCTGTTAATTTAGGGTCAATGTTTGGGGTAAAACTTGCTGTTTTTCTAAGATTAATATTCAATGATTTTATAGAAGACTCAAGCTTAGCGATTAAGGTTAATATTTCAATGTGTTGATGCTCAGACAGCTGTTTTTTGAGTAGAATATTTGTACCAATGGCACGAAGTTGAGCTAATTGCTCCATTGCTTCTGGTAGTTTGTTGATACTGGTGTCGATCAAATAAAAAGTATCTATATCAGAATCAAAGGTTAGTGAGTGTTCATCTGCAAGTAAAACCTTTAATAATTGTAACTGTTCTAGTAATAAAGTGTGTTTAGAGAAATTTTTGGCGACAGTCCATTCAAGTCCATTACTGACAATATTAGCCCAGCTATTTTTTATGCTTATCCAGTTAGGGTCGGATTGTAAATGTAGTTGTTTTTCGATTTTTTTAAAATTTAAGCCGACTTCAAGTTCTTTAGTGATTCGATTTGAAAAGGTGGCTGTATTTCCAGCTAAAGAGCTTGCTGACCAGTCACGATGTTGTTGTAAGGTCTGAATGGTGAGTGATATGGAGGGGATGAATTCAAGACCCTTTAATTGTTTTTCTGAATTCCGAACGACCTGGTTTAGACTGAGGTATAAACTGTAGATAAGTATTGATATTGCTAAAAGAGTGATAATGCCTAAAAAAGCAAATTTCTTCCCGTAGTTCAACTGGTTCATCAGAGTAATTGCAGGGGAAAATAGTGTTTTCATTCTTTTAGTTTATATCAATGGGCTATCTGAATTTTAATTTAAATAATGCACAGTTGATTCTAAATGGCCATCAGGATAAAGTTTGAATATTCGATAACCAGGAGGTGTATCGTCTAATGTGTAATCAGAACATTTAGGTTTAAATTGAAAACAGGTTGAAGGCGTTCCAAGTACCATTATGTTATTTCTTTGTATATTCATTTCTTGATGAATATGTCCACAGCTTATGGCTTTTACTTGAGGGTGTGCTTCCAGCAATGAAAATAGGGCATCACTATTTTCAATCATCATGGTATCCATCCATAAACTTTCAGTTGGTACAGGATGATGGTGCACAGCAAGTAGTGTATATAAATGAGCTGTCTTTTGTAAAGTTTGTTGCAAATAATCTAATTCGCTAATGCTTAAATAGCCGGCTTCAGATTTGTTTTTTTTGCTATTTAAACAAATAAGTTGCCAGTGTTTGAATATTAATTGTTTATTACAATTGATCTGTTCAGTATTAATGACTTGCTGCATTAAATCGAAATTATCATGATTTCCAGGTAAGCAAACAGTTGGTGAAGGGTATTCTTTAAGTATTTTATAGACACGCTGGTAGCTTGACAGGGAAGGGTGTTGCACCAAATCGCCAGAAACTAATACGGTATTAATATCTTTGTGCTTATGATGAGCTTGTTTTAATACTTGATGGAAAGATTCTTCAGTATTAACACCTTCCATGATGACACCTGCTTTAGGGAAAACATGTGGATCGGTAATTTGTAAAATAATCAGAGGAGAGTCCATTATATTTTTTTGTATAATATTTTGGAGTTTCTTTTATTATTATAAAACTCTTTACGTTGTTTGGGTAATGTATCAATTTTTGTTGACTTAAAACCGCGCTCAATAAACCAATGCATGGTTTGAGTGGATAATACAAATAATTGCTGTAGATTTTGTTCTTTAGCTTGGTGTTCTAGGTGCTCTAGCAATCGACTGCCTCGGTTTGATTTTTGATAATCAGGATGCACAGCAAGACATGCTATTTCAGCCGATTGATTATCAGACATCAAGTGAAATGCTGTACAGCCGATAATAAGACCATCTCGTTCAATGACGATATAGTCATTGATTTCCATTTCCAATTTTTCCCTAGTCCGTTTTACCAGTAAACCTTGTTGCTCTAATGGTTTTATCAATTCTAGTATGCCAGCAATATCATTTAAGCCAGCAGAACGAATTTCTTCATATGGATTAGAACTAATTAGTGTGCCGATGCCATCTCTAGTGAATAATTCTAATAATAAAGCACCGTCTGTTTTCCTGTTAATAAGGTGTACTCGTTTAACACCTAGCAGACAACTTTGTTTGGCAGCATTTAATGAGCTGATTAGAGACTCTGAAATAGCTGATTTAAGAAAGTCGTCAACTTCAGTGATAGTCATTTGCTGAATCAATTGTTGATTAAAAGTACAGCTTTGTTCTGTTAACAGGATTAATTTTTCAGCCTGTAAAGCACACGCTACTTCAGTTGCAACCTGTTCAGCGGCAAGATTAAAAATCTCTCCCGTAGGTGAATAGCCAATAGGCGAGATTAAAATAACCGATTCTTGATCTAATTGTTGATGAATAGCACTATGGTCAATTCGGCGCACTTTCCCTGTGTGTTTGTAGTCAACACCATCAATAATACCTATTGGCTTAGCAGTGACAAAATTCCCTGATGACACTTTGATTTTTGCACCCGCCATAGGCGAATTAGCAAGTCCCATAGATAACAAGGCTTCTATTTCAACACGTACCAGGCCAGCCGATTCTTTAACGCATTGCAGTACTTGATCATCCGTTATTCTAAGGTTTTTATAAAATTTAGAATTAATCTCTTGCTGTTTCAGTCGTTGATTAATTTGTGGACGAATGCCGTGAACTAATACCAGGCGGATGCCCAAGCTCTTTAATAAAGCAATATCATGGATTAGATTGTCATAATCATCCATAACAGTTTCGCCACTAAAAAAGATGACAAAAGTTTTATTACGGTGAGCATGAATATAAGGAGATGAATCTCTAAACCAATTAACAAAATTTGAAGGTGAGTTTGAGATTGACATATTTTATAGGGCGAGGCAACAAAAAAGTGGGGCTAAAGATTAAACCTGAATCCGTGACTTCACTACGGCACAGGACACAAGGTCTTGATTCGCCAGCGGTCAAAAAAA
>JAGLUC010000263.1 GCA_023134955.1 Methylococcales bacterium
TCATTTCATGCTGAGTAGTTACAAATTTGTTAACTAAAAACCTGAACCAAATGAGAATTGAAATACTTGTTGTTCATCATTCTCATTAGCATTTAATGGGTAAGCAAAACTGATAGCCAAAGCACCAAAGGGTGACAACCATTCAGCGGAAAGCCCGACGGAATATTTCATACCGGCGACACTAAAACCATCACTAACAGTTCCTGCATCAAAAAATGTACCTAAGCGTACAGATTTAACCTCATCAACAAAAGGAACGGGGAAAAATAATTCAGCCTTACCCAGAATTTTACTTGATCCACCAAAGGGGTCATTTCTTGAGTCCCTTGGTCCAATGGTATTATCATCATAGCCTCGAATTGAGCGAACCCCACCAGCAAAAAAGTGCTCAAAGAAGGGTAAGTCACCCGTGCTACCATAGCCATCCCCATAAGCCACTTCACCTAGTAATCTAAAAGTAAGATCTTTAGCTAATGGAAAAAAATACTGCTGTTTATAACTCACTTTATAATATTCAAGGTCACTTCCTGGTACTGTTATATACCCCGACAATCTTTGCTGTCCACCTGAGCTTGGAAATATGGGTTTATTTAAAGTATCATGAGTCCAGCCAAGTGCCAGCCCATAAGTCAGGTATTTACTACCATTTGCAGTAACAAAGTCAGAAATTTCTGTTGATGAAAAATCAGATGTTGTTAAGTCAGTATATTTAACATCTATATTCAAGCGCAGACGATCAAATTCATTTAAAGGCAAGCCAAAATTAAAACTACTATTGATAACATCAGTGGAGTAATTAGATATATTCGCTTCTTCAGCATCTCTGGCGCTATAGCCAAGGTCATAACCAAAACTGACTCCATCTAAAGTAAAGTACGGGTCTAAATAACCAAAACTATAGCGTGTTGAGACATCACTATTATTAAAGGCTAAATTAACTCGTTTTCCTGAGCCAAAAACATTATCTTGTGAAACATTTGCATTAAAAACAACCCCCTGCGTTTGAGAAAAACCAATACCTGCTGATAAATTACCAGATGATTTTTCTACCACTGAATAATTAACATCAATTTGATCTGCTGAGCCAACAACTGGCGGAGTTTCAATATCAACTTGTTCAAAATATCCTAATCGAACTAACCTGGCCTTTGATCGTTCAATCTTTTTGCTTGATGCCCGACTGGCCTCCATTTGCCTTAACTCTCTACGCAACACTTCGTCGCGTGTTTTAGTATTTCCACTCATATTAATCCGCCGCACATAAACGCGCTTACCAGGATCAACAAAAAAAGTCATCACCACAGTTTTTGATTGCTGATTAATTTCTGGCACCATATTTACATTGGCAAACACATAACCTTCATCACCTAACTGATCAGACATTGCTTTTGATGTTTGCGTGGCATTTTTACGTGAAAATATTTCACCTGGTCCGACTTTGACTAATTTAATCATTTCTTCAGGTTCAATAATCAAATTGCCAGAAAGATTTACTTTTTCAATAACAAATAAATCCCCTTCTTTAATATTAATAGTGATATAAATTTCTTTTTTATCAGGTGTGATCGCTACCTGAGTCGATTCAATAGAAAAATTAATATAGCCCCTGTCTAAATAATAAGACCTTAATCTTTCAAGATCAGCAGAAATCTTTTGCTTTGAATATTGATCATCTTTGGTATAAAAAGATAACCAGTTAGTCGTACTTAGTTCAAACTCCTCAAGCAATTCTTCATTATCAAACACTTTATTTCCGACAATATTAACTTGCTTGATTTTTGCAACACGACCTTCAGAAATATCAATATGAATACCGACTCTATTTCTGGTTAACCTGGACACTTTGGTTTTTATTTTTAAACCATATTTACCGTGGCTAAAATATTGTCGCCTTAATTCCTGTTCAACCTTATCTAAAGCCTGACGATTAAACACTTTGCCCTCAGACAAACCAATGGTTTTCAGTGCCTTAGTTAAATCATCTGAACTCAGGTCTTTATTACCTTCAATAATTATTTTTGCAATTGAAGGTCTTTCAATCACATGAACAATAAGTGTCGAGCCCTCTCTTGCCAAAGAAATATCTTTAAAAAAGCCCGTTTTAAACAGTGTTTTAATCGCAGATCCAGCTTTATTCTGTGAAAAAACATCACCTACACTAATAGGAAAATAGTTATAAACAGTCCCGGCAGAAATTCTCTGTAAGCCTTTGACCTGAATATTTTCGACCAAAAACTCATCTCCACTTTTAGCACTCTGAGAGACTAAAAAAAACAGCAATAGCAGCAGAGGAAATAGTTTTATTTTCACAGAATTACAAGGTTTGTTGTTTGGAGCGCAAGTATATCACGCTCTATCAAAAGGAAATGCGATTACCTCTCTCACTGACGAACTGCCTGTTACAGCCATGAGCAATCTGTCTAAGCCAATTGCAATACCGCTACAATCAGGCAAACCAGCTCTAAGTGAACTTAGAAACAACTCATCTTTATCCACCAACACCAAGCCTTTTCCTTGTCTTTGTTTATTTTCCTTATCAAAGCGTTTTTCTTGTTCAACAGCATCTGACAATTCAAAAAAACCATTGCCTATTTCAATACCATTAACAAATACTTCAAAGCGATCAGCTACAGCTGAATTTTGCTGATTGATTCTGGCTAATGAAGATTGAATGGCAGGGTATCCATAAACCATATAAATAGACTGGTCTGCCAAAGTAGGCTGCACTTTATAACTAAAAATAAAGTCTAACCACATAGAATGATCATCTCCGCACAGATTAATCGCATCAGCAATAGCATTATTTTCCGCATAGCTTTGATAACTTTGTTGACAAAAAACCAAGGGATTTAACCCTGTCACCCGTTCAAATAGCTCTATATACTCAACTTTATAAATATCATCAGCCTTATATTTAACATTCAATACTTTAAGCAAAAGCTCAGCCACTTCATCCATTAATTGAGGCAAAGAAAAGCCGACTCTATACCATTCTAGAATTGAAAACTCAGGATTATGAAATCGCCCAAATTCACCATTTCTAAAAGCTTTACATATTTGAAAGATAGAGCCACTTCCCGCTGCTAACAATCTTTTCATGGCAAACTCAGGCGATGTTTGCAAGAACATCTGCCTATCTTTTGGCGAAAAATGATAAAGACTAGAAAAAGAATCAAGCTGAGGATCGGTTCCCGTTGCTTGACACATTAAAGGGGTTTCAACTTCAACAACCGACCTTTGCTTAAAAAAGTCTCTTATTTCTGCCAACATTTGCGCTCTTAATCGCAAATATTTTAAATCACAGGTGGGTTGCCAAGCTGATTCATCCTTTATTGGCACTATTCTTTAACACGTGAAACATATTCACCTGTTCGTGTATCTACCTTTATCATTTCACCAATTTGTACAAATAAAGGTACGCGAACCACGGCTCCTGTCTCTAGTGTTGCTGGCTTACCTCCTCCACCTGATGTATCACCTTTTAAACCAGGGTCTGTTTCTGAAACAGATAATTCAACAAAATTGGGTTGTGTAACGGATAAAGGAGAATCATTCCACAAAGTCATGGTGCAAATATCTTGATCTTTTAGCCATTTAACTGAATCAGCAACTGCGTTTTCATCTGCTTGATATTGCTCAAATGTGTCTGGAACCATAAAATGCCAGAATTCACCATCTGAGTAGAGGAATTGCATTTCCATATCAATAACATCTGCTCCTTCAACAGACTCACCTGACTTAAAAGTACGTTCTATCACTCTGCCTGTTTTTAAGTTTCTAATCTTAACCCGATTAAAAGCTTGACCCTTACCTGGTTTAATAAATTCATTTTCAATAATTGCACAAGGATCTGCATCCAGCATAATTTTTAAACCAGCTTTAAACTCATTTGTACTGTACTTAGCCATTTTTTTCTCATGTAAACTTTCTGTAATAGACACATTATATTATGATGAACTCAATACAGGAAAAAAACTTGAATCAAAACCCTAATACTTGGCAAAGAGAACTAGCAGCAGGCTTTAGCAACAGTCGTGAGCTTTGTGAATACCTTGATCTATCATCTTCTACAGCAAATGCACTTCCTTCGCCAACATTTGCTGTTCGAGTGCCTCGTGATTTTGTAGATAGAATTGAAAAAGGCAATTTAGCCGATCCTTTACTCAAACAAGTATTAGCTGCTGAACAAGAAAACAAGGTGTTTTCAGGCTTTAATAACGACCCCGTTGGTGATATTAATGCAGTGGTAGAACCAGGGGTTATTCATAAATATCAAGGTAGAGTACTATTAATTACTACTGGAAGCTGTGCCATTAACTGTCGATACTGCTTCCGTAGAAACTTCCCCTATTCAGACTTTCAACTCAGCAAGCAAAAGCTTGACCAGGCATTACAGTATATTCAAAATGACAATACCATTTCAGAAGTAATCTTAAGTGGTGGTGACCCTTTATTACTCAGTGATCAGAAACTATTTTCTCTCATCCAGCAACTTGAAAATATCAAACATATTAAACGGATCAGAATTCATAGCCGCATCCCCATCGTATTACCTAGTCGCATAAACAGCGAGTTTTGTGACTTACTATCATCCATCCAGAAACCTGTCGTGCTGGTTATTCATTCAAATCACGCAAATGAGTTAAGCCACAGCGTTAAAATGGCTTGTGAAAAATTAACAGCCTGTCATATCACTTTACTCAACCAGTCTGTGTTATTAAAAGGTATTAATGATACGGCTCAGTCATTATCTGATTTAAGTGAAAAACTTTTTGAATTTGGCATTTTACCCTACTACCTTCATCTGCTTGACAAAGCGACTGGCACTCAACATTTTGAGGTGGACAATCACACGGCTATTGCTTTAATGGATAAAATCAAACAACAACTTCCAGGATATTTAGTCCCTAAATTAGTAAGAGAACAAGCAGGAATGTCCAATAAAATCATTATTTCTTAGTAACTACTCAGCATAAAATGACTGATACAACTCTTAAGCCCTCTTTTGCTGGAGAGGGCTTAAGAGCAGAGTCAAATACGCTGAGTAGTTACATTTCTTAAAGCATTTTAATTAAACTGTGAACTCATCCCTTACTAAAATCTTAATTAAGTCTATTCTTAATTTATCCAAATGTGTTTTTATTACCAACTTAACTTGAATGTTAATAAATATAAAATCGACTACCTAAGCTACTAAGATGACAACAAAAGCACTTCCTTTTGAGTTAAGCACTACCGCAACAACTGACTGGTTGCAGTCTTTAAGTCAATTCAGTAACGTAAACTCTGCAAACCAGCTCAATAAAGTAATCAAAACTTTAAAAGTCATTAATGCTGATGCAGATAAGGTATTAAAAATACTAATTCAATTCATACCCACAGTTCTGTATATCAGTTCTAATATAGAATCGACTCTGCTTTCCGAAACAAACAAAACAGGCACCGATAAAGCTCAAAAAATCGAAAATCTCTGTATTCAATTATTAGGAAACTTGAGTTTAACGTTTTGTTCTATTCTAAAAAGCCAATCACTAGCGGCAGATGATAAAAACCAGGCTATCTACATAGCATTACAACTTATTGGCTATACACTCCGTTTATCTTCAATTTATCACCAATTTCCCTCTCAAAAGCTATGGGAAAAAACCAGTGAACTTTATCTTACAGCTCAAGACAGAGGCATTATTGACCAACAAGTAAAACATAAAATACTAGGACTAAAAAACCTGCCAACAATTGCTGTCACGCTAAAACGAAATCTACTTTTCAGCCTGCTGTGTCCTTATCACTACAATACTAATGAGATTATTGAGCTATATTCAATTTCAGAAAAATACGCCGACTTATTAACCCTAAGTACAAAAGAAAGCACTGAAAGTAGCTTCTTATGGACTTTCAAACAAGGCACTCAACCTAGTATAAAAAAGCTCACTCCAGAACAAAGTAATACAAATTTAAAAATTAATACGGATGAACTACTTGCTTTATTACAATCATACCGATTTTCATCGTCTCTTGACAAAGATACACTGGAGGATATCACTCATCGGCTCTCTGGATATAAAGACACCATCAATCAAGCCCTGCCATCTACATTTAATGTCCAGCATTTAATCACTGGTTTTAACGAGATTACAAACTACCTGGAACAAATAGAAAAACTAAACAAAATACAAAAGCTGAGTAAGCAGTCTACATCACCATTAGATAGCCCTATAAGCACATTATTACTAGAGCCTATGGATTTTCAAAAAAATCATCTAGAGTCTTCAGTCGCTCCCATTGCCTCTAACAGCCATGCCAAATTATTAGAAAACACTAAATCAGTAAAAATTATTCAAACCATAAATAATCAGTTTATCATTGCAGAAACAGACTATAAAAATTGTGCCTTAGGCAATATCACATTACTTTGCTCTTCTGATGTTAATAAAAGCCCTGTTCCAGGTATTATTCGACAAATAAAATCACTAAACCCAATGACAACTATCGGTCATGTCTTGATTGAGAAAATTGAAGGAACGGTAGCTGCACGTAAGATAAGTTCACCAGAAACATTAGACAATCAAATAATCAGCATTCAACATAAAAATGCTAAAGTCGAAGTTCTAATACCTCCCTCTAAATTTGCTAGTGGAACGCAAATTAATTTAACCTCTAACAACAATTTCACACTAGGTGACCTGGTAGATTACAGCCCATTTTATATGCGCTATATTACTTACTAAAATACCTCTAACTGTTAATTATCCCAAAAGCTCTGACAGGGTATTTCGACACCTTTTTATTAAAACATATTGTAGCCCGTATGAA
>JAGLUC010000264.1 GCA_023134955.1 Methylococcales bacterium
TTAGATCTGACATCCATCAAACCAATGTTGTCGGACTACTAGTAGTGCGTCAATGTTGTAATGGCGAGTAAAAAACACATTGGCTCTTAAGCCCTCTCCTGCTGGAGAGGGTTGGGTGAGGAGGTATTAAAATGAACGCTTTTTTCCTTATTCTCTTAGATCTGACATCCATCAAACCAAAGTTGTCGGGCTACTAGCACTAACTTTTGTATGGATTTACTATGACACTTGATATATATCTATCCATTTTTACGCTCATGTTTCTGTCGTTGGGTGTTAGTGTTCTTGCCTTAAAATTTCGCATTCCTTATACCGTACTTCTTGTCATCGCTGGCTCATTACTGGTACCACTTTCTAAAATTAAGATTTTTTCATTTATTACCAGTTTTCAATTAACACCTGAGCTGTTATTTTTCGTTTTTCTGCCAATATTGATTTTTGAATCAGCCTACAACATCAATGTTCGCAATATCAAAGAAAACAAAATTGCCATCAGTATGCTGGCGATAGTTGGATTACTGGTGTCTACTTTTTTTATTGGATATGTTGGGTACTGGAGCTTTCAATGGCTGGGGTTTGATATACCTTTATTGGTAACTTTATTATTTGGTGCGATTATCTCGGCTACTGATCCAGTTGCTGTTCTGGCTCTATTCAAGGAATTCGGAGCACCTCATCGCTTGACATTAATTTTTGAAGGCGAGAGTTTATTTAATGATGGTACTGCTTTTGCCATTTTTTTAGTATTACTCGAAGTCATCAGTCATGGTTATCATGGCAATCCAACTTTGCTGCACGGTCTCTTTACATTCAGCAGCATGATTATCGGTGGTACTTTGTTTGGTTTATTTATGGGATTTTTATTCTCTAAATTAATTGAATGGGTCAAGGGTCACGAAAACCTTGAAATCACTCTGACTTTATTGGTTGCACATTTTACTTTTCTATTAGCGGAAGTAATTTCTGCCAACTTAGTCATTAATGGATATGCCATTCATTTATCTTCTATCATAGCCACACTAGTTTCATCAATGGTCTTGGGAAATTACGGCCGCTTCAAGATGTCGAATGGCGTTGAAGAATACATGGAAAAGTTTTGGAGTTACTTCGCTTTTGTAGCCAATTCACTGGTCTTTATTTTAATGGGCTTGCTATTCACCAGTCTTACCATTTCCTTAAATATCGCTTTGCTGCCAATTTTAATGATTATTTTGGTAGTGGTTATCGCTCGTGCCGTATCCATCTATGTATCAATCGGAATTGCCAATCAGTTTAAATCTGAAGCGAGCATCCCATGGAACTGGCAACATCTAATGGCCTGGGGGAGTTTACGTGGCTCACTCGCTGTGATTATGGTGTTGTTAATTCCCGATAATATAAGCTTGCCCAACTGGCATTATGACTTTTCAATTAAGGAATTTATTGTCGCCATTACCATTGGCTGTATTTATTTTTCTTTGCTGATCAAGGCGACCACCATAGGACGAGTGATACAGTGGTTAAAAATTGATGCATTATTACCTTACGAACAGCTCAGTTATTACAAAAGCAAGGCACTTATTTATATGGATATTGCCAATCGAACACAAGAGCTTTTTGATAACCACCATATCAGCGAAGCTCAATACCGAAAATTTACAGATTATTATCGCCGATTGCATAAAAAGATTTGTAAACAATGCAGTGAACTAAACATTGACTCAAGCCATGTTGTGGAAAACATGTTACGAATTTATACCTTGAGTATTCAAAAAAAGAAACTGAAACAGCTGTTTCGACAAGATGAAATTAGTGAAAGTATTTATAAAAAGAATCTTAATATTTTAGAAACACAAACTGAAAGAGTTGAACAAGACCATAAGAAAATAAAATCACTCAATCTGTATTTAGCAAATTGGGGCGGCATATTAAACAATATTTTCCGCAAACTATTTTTCTTGCCGCTACAAAAAAATGATCATCAAGAACTTTATCTTTATTACCAAACCCAACATATTCTTATATCCAGTGTACTAAAAGAATTGTATCAGATGAAAAAATCTCATTTGAGTGAGATTTTTGATAACCCAAAAGCCATACAAAGCGTTATTGATATTTATCAAAAATTAAAAGCAGTGACCGATAAACAGATGCAGCAAGAAATTGAGTTCAATGAGGAATTACTTGATTATTTAAATGAGCAAGTGGCTATCAATCTATTGCAAACTGTGCAGAATAAGACTTTGAAAGAATTACACGACAAGGAAATCATTACTACTAAACTACGTGTTTTACTCGACAAAGAGCTTAATCATTGGTGATAAAACTTTTAAGGGCATCTCTATTAATTCGATGCTTATACAGAAGCAAGTTTTTAATAGCACAATTGATGTCGCTTATTTAGCAAAGTTAGCAAGTACCAACAACTTAAATATGATAGTCTGAAAAGATATTTAAAGGACGGAATAATAATGATGATAAAAAAACAATTAGGCTTAACAATACTTTTTATATTTACCTTTGCTCTATCAAGTATCGTTCATTCAGCGCCTGCTGATAGAAACCAGCTACTGTTAAAAACAGGTATCTCAAAAAGAACAGGTGAAACGGCATTTTCTTACTTGCTGTCCTGGCGAAAAGATGACGCTAGTCTACGAGAAATCAATGGCTTAACTTTTATTAATGGAACTGATACGCCATCCCCCACCACAGATACTGAAGTAGCTCATAAAATCAGCAAAGCAATTAACGCAGCGATTGTTTATCAATCACCTCATGACCGGGGAGCCATCGCCAAAAGCAATAAATCCGAAGTTTTAGTGAGCAACAAATCAGGTTTTGATTTAACAAAAATCACTGTCAGAGATTATAGCAACCAACAATTACAATATTCCATTCCAGAGAAAAGCTTTAAGATGGCATCCACTGATATTGCCATTGATATAGTTTATTCTGCTGCGGTTGAATACATCGCTGGATTTTCAACAGGCATTAAACAAGAAACTGCCGGGGGATTTGTCACAGTCACTATCGACAACAATTCACCGATAAAAATAAAAACCGATGGAAAATCAAATAAACAAATAGAAAAAGAACTTGCTAAGGCTATTGGTTCTAAAGCCAGTTTTTCCTCAACCCCCCTTTATCCAAATTTTGTACAACTTAGATCTAAGAATTACAAATCCTTTGATGGTGGCGAAGTACAAATACCAGCCTTGAACGCAAAATCAATCACCATAGATATTAATGATTCTGGCTTAGGTGTTTTGACAAAGTTTAACTTTACCAACGTTAAACAAGCAGCAAATGTTATCAGCAAAGTGCCTTATATTATTGCTATTTTACTTGTTAGTATTTTTTGTTATTTATTCCTTTACAAGAAAAAATTCATTAAAACACCACCACAAACTTAATAATTTTAGAACTTGATAGTAACAATAGATTTGCCAGAGTTGGCAAGTCTATTGTTGTATATTATTCTGTTGCAACTAATTTCATGGTTTTAGACTTGCGGTTGCTGGTTTAGTGGAAATTATTTCATAACACCTTATGGCAAATTAGATTATCAATATTTGAACATCATCAAATAAAATATAACCGAATAAGACAATAGCAAAACCAATGTTATTTTTTAGAACCAGTTCACAAAAATTCAATTGAACAACCTGCTATAAGGGAGCTAAAAAATACTTTTTTTAACATAATCACCCTTCAGCGTCTATAATTCTCCCATTAAAACCGTCTCTTTTTACCACAAAAAATAATATCTCACTACCTTTATCACCATATAAAAATACTCTAGACTATTAGCTAAGTTATTATCATAATTAAAGAAATTAATTTGTTCACAATCCCTGTGGATAAGTCTGTGCATTACCTCTTTAAATATTCGCTTAAGCCCTATGTTTATTAGGCTTTTACTAAATTGTTTAAGTTTTATACAGCTCAAAAAAACTGTTATTTTCCAGTTCGTTATAGTTGTCAATAACATTTGATCATACTTTTAAAAATAATCTTGCTTTTTAAATCAACATCAACAGGGCATGTGAATAAAGCCGTTTTTTAAAGATACTCATTAAACAAATAATAATTTCTGTTATCAGCAGATAGTCTAGCTCAACTTATCAGTTTAATAATTCGTCTTTTACTAACGAATTCTCTGCATATAATTAATAAAAACAACATCTATCTTTAATATTACTAATTGCTAACTAAAAATATAGATTTGTCAAATTAAATTTAAGCCAAAACATACAAGTTTCTAATTGTTTTCATTGTTAACAAAGTAAGTTAAAATTCTGGTAACTACAGCATGAAATGACTGATACTGCTCTTAAGCCCTCTCTTGCTGGGTGCCTACACACTACGCACTTCCTTGCAGGGTCAAAACGACAACCCATTTCAAATATGCCTATATCATTTTTTAAAGATCTCACACAACGCCGTTTTTTTTCTATTGTACTGATTGCCTGCATTTTTATTGCGCTTGCTCTGGTCAAGTTACAACCCAGGATGGCACACGAACCCAGTGCTGCTCTGATAACCCCTGTCAATGTTATAGAGGTCAAGGCTTATACTGTCAGACCTGCAATAACAGGTTTTGGCACTGTTGAACCTGATATATTGCTGGAATCGAAATCGGAAGTTGCGGGTAAAATCACCTATGTACACCCACAGCTACGCAATGGTTCAATCTTGTTGAAAGATACTATTGTCATCCGTATTGAACAGGATGATTACCAATTAGTAATACAACAGGCGCAGGCTAATGTTACCAGTAATCGTGCTAAATTCAGGGAAATCGAACTACAAAAAAACAATCTAAAAGCTGATCTTAACTTAGTCCATAAAAAATTAAAACTGGCTAAAGTAGAGTTAGCTCGTATGCAGTCTTTAATCAAAAAACACTCTATTTCAAAGTCTAGCCGTGATGCTCAGCAAGTTAATGTATTGCAATTACAACAAGAAGCGCAAAAGCTTAGTAATCAATTAAAAACCCTACCAGAACAATTAGCCAGTGCTGAGGCTACTTTGGCTAATTCAGTATCTATGGTCGAGACTCAGCAACGTAATCTGGGGCGTACTGTTATCAAACTGCCTTTTAATGCGCGGATTTCGCAGCGAGCAGTCGATGAAAATCAATATGTTAATAAAGGTGCGTTATTATTTAGTGCCCAAACCACCAATAAAATTTTGATCAATGGTCAATTTGCCCTACAACACTTTAGAATGCTGGCAAAAGACTTTAAAGCTCAAAAAGCATTGCTTAAAGAAGCTTTTTTATCTGGTTTTTCTAGCGATACTTTTAAACAACTGGGTCTTAGCGCAAAGGTTCGCCTTGCTGAAAATGATTCCCCTTTCTGGCAAGCAAATGTAGAACGTATCAGTAGCCAACTTGATCCTGCAACCCGGACACTTGGTATTGTCATCAGTGTTGACAATCCTTATTCACAAATTATTCCAGGTACCAAACCGCCTTTAATGCAAGGCATGTACACAGAAATACTTTTACAAGGTAAAGCCAGGACTTTTTATGTGATTCCTCGTGATGCGTTACATGAAAATGAAATTTTTATCCTCAACAATCAAAATCAACTAGAACGCCGCCCAGTTAAAAACTTGCAAGTGCAAGGTAAAATGATTTTATTATCTACCGGTTTACAAGCTGGAGAAAAACTAATCGTCTCCGATCTGTTTCCTGCTATTTCTGGTATGCAAATTAAAGCGACTGTAAAAACTGATTTACAACAAACTATTGCAGACTGGGTTAAGGAGCAGTAGCATGATTCGATATTTTATTCTGCATCCTACTGCTGCCAATTTATTAATGGGTTTGCTGATTATTCTTGGCTTAATTACTCTGCCAACACTCAAACGTGAAACCTTTCCTGAAATAAAGCGTTATGAAATTGAAGTAAAAATTCTTTATCCTGGCGCTACCCCAAGAGAAATTGAACAAAAAATATGTAAGCCTATTGAGGATACTATTGATGGCACTAGTTTTATTGATGAAATACGCTGTGAATCACGTCAGTCTCTAGCAATAGCGACTATAAAAATGCAGGAACATGGGGATTTTGATCAATTTAATAATGATATAAGAAGTGCTATTGATGAAGTCGAGAATTTTCCTGATGACAGTGAAGAACCTATCATCAGAGAGTTAGGTCGTACCCAGGATGTAGTCACCATTGCCCTTAGTGCCAATATCCCAAAACCGGAATTAAAAGACCTGGCTGAAAGTATAAAGGAGCGCATATTACGTGTACCAGGGATTCCACTAGTCAGTATTGAAGGCTTTTCTAAACGCCAGTTCCAGATACAGCTTGCACAAGATAAATTACGCCAGTATGGCATTAGTTTACAATCCGTTGCAACTACCCTCGCCCAACAAAACCTGGATTTACCCACGGGAGAAATTCAAACCAGTAAACGTGATTATCAAATTCGTTTCAATGATGAACGCCGCTCACCTGAGCAGTTAAAAGACTTAGTGATTATCTCAGGCGAACATGGCAATGAAGTGCGCTTAGGTGATATTGCCACTATTATTGACAACTTTGAAAAAGCTGAAGATAAGGCGACTTATAATAATCTGCCCACTGCTTTTTTAAAAATACGTAAAAACTCTCAAGATGATAGCTTGCGTATTTTAGAGCAGGTAAAAATTTTTATTAAACAAGAACAACAAGCTCTCCCAGAGCAAGTTCATTTTAATTTAACCCAGGATTTCACCAGTATTGTTGAAGACCGTATTGCCCTATTGATAAGCAATGCCTGGCAAGGCTTACTGCTGGTATTCGGTGTTATGTGGCTGTTTTTTGGTACACGCTACGCCTTTTGGGTAGTCATGGGCTTACCCGTATCTTTTTTAGCCAGTGCTTTTTTATTAGCTCAGTGGGGAATCAGCATTAATATGCTCTCCATGGTTGCCTTATTATTGGCACTCGGCATTCTGATGGATGATGCCATTGTTATTAGTGAAAGCATAGGCAAACACATTTCACTAGGAAAATCGCCCATACAAGCCGCTATTGATGGCACCATGGAGGTAAAAAACGGCGTGCTCTCTTCTTATGTCACCACCCTGTGTATTTTTACTGGCTTATTATTCCTTAATGGCGAGATTGGGCAATTGCTCTACACCATTCCTGCGGTATTAATTTCAGTGATCAGCATTTCTCTGCTTGAAGCCTTTTTGATTTTACCGCATCACCTGCAACACTCATTACAAAACAACTCAGAACAAACTATATCTAAAGTTCGCCAGCAGTTTAGTCTGTATTTTGGAAAACTCCATCTTAAAGTCAATGGCTGGGTAAAAAAACTGATTGTATACCGCTATTTATTTATGGGTTCAGTAGTGGGTGTTTTTATCTTATCCGTCAGTTTATTAGTTTCTGGCATAGTCAAATTCTCAGCCTTCCCTAATGTCGAAGGTGATCTATTACAAGCACGACTACTGATGCCTGTCGGTAGTTCTCTGGCACAAACCCAGCAAACGATAGACAAAATAACCAGCAGTATTCAAATAGTTAATAAAAATTATCAACAGAACTACCAAACCCCTTTGGTACTAGGTATGACAGTGCATTACGGTATGAATGCTGATGCCTTTGAGAGAGGTGCACATTTGGCAACCGTTAGTGTGGATTTGCTCACTGCCGAACAACGCCAACAGTCCATTAATCAAATCGCAGAGCAATGGCGAAAGCACCTGGGAATTGTGCCAGAAGCCTTGAATATTGCAATTAAAGAACCTATTATTAGTCCCGCAGGACGCGCAATTTATATCCGTTTGCAAGGAGATGACCTGGCCAGCCTTTCCCAGGCTTCACATCAAATGCAAAATTGGCTGTCTGGTTATCCAGGGGTAAGTAACCTGATGGATGATTTACGCCCAGGGAAACCTGAGTTCACCATAAATCTAAAGTCAGGTGCTTTTGCGCTGGGTTTAACGGCACAAGAAATAGCAACACAGTTACGCGCGGCTTATCAAGGCATTGAAGTTCTGGAAACCTCAATAGACTTAGAAACCTATGAAGTTATCGTTAAACTGGATGATGCCTCCAAAGATGAGTTGGCTGATTTTGATTATTTCCCTATTATTCACCCTGTATCAGGGCATATGATTCCACTGGTTAATGTTGCTGAAATCCGCTCAACTCGAGATTTTTCACGTATCCAGCGTATTAATGCACAGCGCGCTGTAACCATTTACGGGGATATTGATGCTGAAATTAATAATACTCAGGCAATTTTCCAGGATTTAGAAGACACATTTTTAACTGAATTTAAGCAGCAACATCCCGATATAACCATCCACTTTGAAGGAGAGATTAAAGAAGGGCCTTTAACCCGAAACTCTATGCGTAAAAGTATGTTAGTAGGGCTAATGGGTGTTTTCGCTCTATTAAGCCTACAATTTCGATCTTATTCTGAACCCATTTTAGTGATGGCAAATATTCCCTTAGCCTTTATTGGGGTGATCTTTGGTCACTTAATTATGGGGCTGGATATTACCATGCCCTCTTTATTGGGTTTTGTGTCTTTAGCAGGCATTGTAGTTAACGATTCCATATTGTTAGTCGAATTTGTCAAAAAACATATCAGTGAAGGCATGAGCCCTCATCAGGCAGCGGCAAAAGCCAGCAGTGAACGATTTAGAGCAGTGGTCTTAACCTCATTAACCACCATAGTCGGTCTGACACCTTTATTATTTGAGCAAAGTCCGCAAGCACAAATTTTAATTCCACTAGCAACGAGTATTGTTTTTGGCATACTTAGCTCTACTTTGTTAGTATTATTTGTTGTCCCCTGTTTGTACACAGTCTTAGAAGATTTAGGAGTGGTTAAGATAAAATTTTCGCAATGAACAGACTGGTTTTACAGTTGCTACGAAAATGACTATTAATTGTTCCAAAGATTTTCGCACCTAATCACCTTCTCCAGAAGGACGACCGCATGAATTCAGAAGGTAGATTGACGCAAGAGCAGTTACATAGAATGCAAGAATTTTTGGAACGATTAATACATCAGGTTTTGAGACAGTGCCAGGATAAAATAGTTTTTTGTTTAAGTGCTGGACTTGCGTGATTCAATTAAAATCAGATATGCTCTTTACGTTTAAGAATGCCCCTGTGTCAGTATGTAGATTATTGTGATGGGCTAGGCGTAAAGCAGCAGGAACAGCAGGCTATTTCAATTCTTTACAACAACGCTCATCGCAATAAGATGCGTGGTGAAATGGGGTATTCTTGAGCGTGAAGAGTATATAACAACGGATTTTAAAAAATAACTTGATGTATTATCGCTAATGACTGCAGATTTGATAGTTCTAATTCATTTTGCTTTTATTCTTTTTGTCATATTTGGCGGAATACTGGTAATGAAATGGCGCAAGTGCATCTGGTTGCACTTACCTGCAGTAGTGTGGGGAGTACTGCTTGAGCTTTTCGGTGGGTTTTGCCCCCTGACCACACTGGAAAACGTGCTTCGTCATCACAGTGATAGCGAACCATATTCAAGCGGTTTTATCGAACATTACATTATTCCGCTGATTTATCCCACAGGGTTAACTCGAGAAATCCAGATTATATTAGGGATTACGGTGATTATAATTAACTTATTAATTTATACCTTGATCTTTAAAAAGCGGACTAATCAGGCTAAAAAAGATGACTAGCTAAAAACCAATTTAAATTTCTGGAAAATCCAAATGGATACGGGTTTCAGATAGATTAGAGAACAAGAGAACCGCTGTCACCAGCACGCTGAACCATATCAACTAGGTAGGTAAAAGTTGATTGATAAATTCTAATCTACCTAGAGTTTTAAATCTAAATAGCCACAATCTTTTTCAACTGAACATCATACCGATAATGAACAATCTGCTCATTTGCAATTAAGTTAATTGCTTGAACAATAACATCGTAAGGCACAATAAACCATTCGCGAGGCTGATGCATTTTACCTTTATTATCAGCTACTTTTAAATCAACACATACTTCAACAAAAAAACGGTGTATCAGTTTTTCAAATTTCTGAGTGGTCATATTATAAGCATCAAATACCGCCATGGTTTTAACGGCTGACATTAAATAAGTGGGCTCATTTTCTGCGTTGGCGATACGATTTTCAACGGCTGTTGTAGAAAAGCCAATTTTATACAAATGCTGAAAACTTTGGATTTCTACATTTTCACTTAATGACTTTAAGATATAAATATAGCCTGCCAACTCATCCTCTTCCTTGGTTATTCCCAGATTCTTCTGCAACGCTGAATTTATTTGTTCTTCTGTTTGGCTGACTATTTTACCGCCATGATAAAGCGCCTTAGCTAATGAGCGATATAACATATTTGATTCTGTACCATTCTCAAAAATACAACGTGTTCTACCGTCTTTCCTATGACGTTTTCCATTGACTGTTTTTTCTTCCGAATCAAAATAAATGCCTTCAAGATATAAAAGAATACCTCCTAAAATATAGTAATTATCTTCTACAATGGCATCACCTTTATCAGTGAAATGTGTGAGCTTTCTTGTGCCTTCTTTAATCTCTTTTTGAACCGTTATAAACTGCTGTTCATATTTGTCAAAGTCCTCACAAGGCTTACGCTTTGCCATAAAATCAGTTAAGACCCTGGATTTTGACGGTAGATTTTTTAGGTCAAAAATATCTACTTCATCTGCATTGTTAATATCACCTAACAATCCCAGTGGGTCAGCATCTAGCACATCATCAATAGATTTAATAACAATGGGTTCGGGGGCTTCAACACCTTCCAATAGATTATGCCTATCCAGCTCTAATAACAGGGCTGCTTTTTCAGGGCTTTCTTTAAAACTTTGTAATCGACTAAACAACTTTCGCTCGTTAATATCACGACTTTTCTCAGGCTCATGTCCTTCA
>JAGLUC010000265.1 GCA_023134955.1 Methylococcales bacterium
GTAATAGAACAAATCAAACCAATGAATTAAAAGGGATAACCAACCAGAATGCAACATATAATATTGGTGATCAACTAATTAGTGACGGTACCACTACTTATACTTATGATGCTGATGGTTACTTAAAAGAAAAAGTAGCAGTAGCAGGTAGTATCACGTACCAATATGATACCCTGGGTAGGTTCAAGAAGACGGTCACGCCAACAAATACCATTAGTTATAGACATAATGCACTGGGTAACAGAGTAGTTAAGCTTCTTGATGGCACAGTCACCGAGAAATACCTGTGGTTAGACAAAACTACCTTACTGGCAACCTATGATGAAAATAACAACCTGAAACAACGTTTTCATTATACGGACAGCAATACGCCAGACAGTTATACACAGAATGGACAGACCTATTATATCGTAACAGACCATCTTGGTTCACCAAGAGCCATTACGGATGATAGTGGGGCAGTATTAAGGAAGATTAGTTATGATAGTTTTGGTAATATTATTACTGATACAGCGCCTAATATTGAAATACCGTTTGGGTTTGCTGGTGGGTTATATGATAAGGATACTGAGTTTGTAAGGTTTGGGTTTAGGGATTATGATCCTGTTACTGGAAGATGGACGGCGAGAGATCCGATTGGGTTTTCAGGCGGTGACACCAATTTATACGGGTACGTATTTAACGATCCGATTAACTTCTTTGATCAAAATGGATTATTTATAGTGAATCCAGTAACAGTTAACGTGGCTTTAGCTGTAATTAGTACTGTAGCAACTACAATTGCTATTTATAACGCTAAACAAAAAATAGATAAGCTTTTTAAGGGATATGAACAAGACAGAGATAGAATGTCAAATGTAGAAAATTATGCAAATGAACTTCAGAACGCTCAAGCAGGTATGTCAGGCAAGATTGGGGAAATACACAAGGATTTAAATCCGATATCTCAAATACCTTATCCAGGGTCAAATATTTTTGGTTTGCCAGGTAACGTAGAAACAATACACGAAGCAATACAGGGAAAATGTGATGAAAAGTAATATATTTATCACAATCATTACATTGGCTATTCTGTATATTTCATTTAACTTTGATTTGTTGTATAGGTTTCTTTATCGGGAAGGAGTTTATAATGGAAATATTAATAATTATGAATTTAAGTTAGGAAACAGTTGGGAATTATGTGAAAGTACTGAGGAAGGCTTTTTTTCATACTTTGAGTATGATTTTAAAAGAGTTAAATTTTGTGATGGTAACGGGAATAATATTAAAATATTTTCATGGGAAAATACTAAATTAGAAGAGTTTCAGCCCTATATAAATACAAATGGTGTTGAATTTAAATTTGTAAGATACATTAAATCTGAAGATAGAATTATGTTATTTCATAGTGAATCTAAACTTGCTGTATCGGTAAGCCCCTCATCAAATATAAATGAGATTATCGGGGTCGGAAAAAGATGACAGGTGTTAGGGGTTAAGAATTAAAGGAGAAAGGGGTCAATGGCAAGCCCCTAGTATCCTAGACACCTAGTAGCGTTACAATAACGCAAAAAAGAGGTGTTTTAAGATGAGCGGAAATCGCTACACAGAAGAATTCAGAATAGAAGCTGTAAAACAGATTACGGAGCGAGGCTATAAGCCATCGGAGGTGGCAAAGCGGTTAGGTGTTACAACGAACAGCTTGTATAACTGGAAAAAATAGAAAAAATAGGGGTCGAAAAAATAGAAAAAATAGGGGTCAGAGTAAAATTAAACAAGGAATGTTAACAATGTTAGAAAAGGCAAAGGAAGCCAATGGCAAGATTAGTTCGAGTTAGTCCGGTAGGCGTACCGCAACACATAATCCAGCGAGGAAATAATCGTCAGGTATGTTTTGGTAGCGAAGAAGATATGAAAGCCTATCTGAACTGGCTTAAAGAATATTCGAAGAAATATAATGTTGATGTTCATGCCTGGATATTAATGACCAATCATGTACATTTGCTATGCACGCCTCAGGATGATATGGCAATTAGTCGAATGATGCAGTCAATAGGACGAATGTACGTTCGTTACTACAACTACACATACCAACGTAGTGGAACACTTTGGGAAGGTCGATTTAAGTCCAGTATGGTTCAAAGTGATCGTTACTTGCTTGAGGTTTACCGATATATAGAATTAAACCCTGTGAGAGCTGATATGGTTGATGATTCAGGTGATTATAGCTGGTCGAGTTATGCCTGCAATGCCCTTGGAATAAAAACTGAACTACAAACACCTCATTCAGAGTATCTTTCATTAGGAAAAACAAAAGACGCAAGACTAGAGAATTATCGCGCATTATTCAAAGCACATGTAAGTACTGAACTATTGAAAGAAATAAGAGCGAGTGTGAATAAAGGACTGGCTTTAGGTAGTGAACGTTTTGCAAGACAAATAGAAGCATTAACGGAAATGCGAGTAACATCAAGAAAGGCAGGGCGGCCACAAAAGA
>JAGLUC010000266.1 GCA_023134955.1 Methylococcales bacterium
AATAAAAGAGTGTCAAAATACCCTGCCAAAACTTTTGGGACGATTAATACATGCCATCCATGGCATTAAACAATATCCATCGCAACAAGCCGCGTGCCTGGGTGAGATTTTCTTGGGCATAAAATATACAGTGATTCGTGTTAATAAAATAGTGTCAAAATACCTAAACTTTCATTTAACGAGACAGCCTGTCAAATTCAATTAATCTTTCCTCCTTTCGTCCTGACTCTTTATAATAGTATCCATTAACTCAGTAGAAAATAAAGGAAAAATAAAAATGTCTGTAAAATCAATGGTTGAGCTGGATTTATCTGGTAAACGCGTGTTAATTCGTCAAGATTTAAACGTACCTGTTAAAGATGGCAAAGTCACTAGTGACTTGCGTATTCAAGCCAGTGTTCCAACCATTAATAAAGCACTGGAAGCGGGTGCTGCTGTGATGATTATGTCTCATCTAGGTCGCCCAACTGAAGGTGAATTTGATCAAGCATCTAGCCTAAAACCAGTTGCAGAAAGACTATCTAGTCTACTTGGAAAGCCTGTACGCTTAGACAAAGACTGGGTAGACGGTATTACTATTAGCGCAGGCGAAGTTGTTCTTTGTGAAAACGTTCGTTTTAACGTTGGCGAAAAGAAAAATGATGATGCATTAGGTAAAAAAATGGCTGCATTATGTGATGTTTTCGTCATGGATGCTTTTGGTACAGCACATAGAGCACAAGCTTCGACTCACAGCGTTGCCAAATTTGCACCGATTGCTTGCGCAGGCCCATTATTAACTAACGAGCTAGATGCACTAGGCAAAGCGCTTAACCAACCAGCACAACCTCTAGTGGCTATTGTTGGCGGATCAAAAGTATCAACCAAATTAACTGTTTTAGAATCTCTATCCACTAAAGTAGATCAATTAATCGTGGGTGGAGGTATAGCCAACACATTTATTGCTGCGGCTGGATATTCAGTCGGAAAATCACTTTATGAAGCCAATTTAATTGACGAAGCCAAGCGTTTAATGGCTGCAGCAAAAAAATCAGGCTCTGAAATTCCTGTACCTGTTGATGTTGTTTGCGCCAAAGAATTTTCTGATAGCGCAGAAGCAACCGTTAAAAATGTTGCCGATGTAGCTGATGATGATCTGATTTTGGATATTGGTCCTGAAACATCCAAACAATATGCCGAGATTATAAAGTCCGCAGGCACTATCGTTTGGAATGGCCCTGTCGGCGTATTTGAAATTGAACAGTTTGGTAACGGAACCAAATCAATGGCAGAAGCCATTGCTGCAAGCCCGGCTTTTTCAATTGCAGGCGGTGGCGATACCTTAGCAGCAATTGATCAATACAACATTAAAGACAAAGTATCTTACACATCGACAGGTGG
>JAGLUC010000267.1 GCA_023134955.1 Methylococcales bacterium
TGTGGGGAGGGCTGGAGAGAAACCAGTCCTTTCCCGATTATAATTGTATTAATAAAGAGATTTAATATATTTATCTAGTAAGTCGGGAAGTAAGTCTTGTGGGTGATCCCCGCCAAACGTTGCCCATTTGCTTTTCCCTGAAAGAACAACAGATGATAGTTTGTTGTGATTTTGGCTATTATAAATAGAAATTTTAATTTCTAATTTATCTGGAATACCTGACCACTCAGTAGCACGGTCTTCCCAATGTAAAATTAGTGGAATTATATAATAACTACTTTCAGTGGTTGGTTGTTTTTGTAAGCAATAAAGTAATGAACATTTCGTTGATATAGTAATATTGTCAGCATACCTTGCAATACTTGAACGAATAGATAATGCGACGGTTTTTCCTGAAGAAAAATACGTTTTTCCGTCATAAAGAGCATTGTCTGGAGTTGAAATAATAATGGGGGTTTTTGTATTTAATTTTCTATTTGATTCAGATAATATGTTTTGTTTGTATGTTGCGGTACATCCTGAAAATATTAGTGTAATAAGCAGTAATATAAAAAAACGCATATTTATTTCCTTTGAATTTATAACTTAATTAATGGGTTGTCCATCAATGATGGCACCATTCATATATTTTATTGTTCCAGAACCTTTCACTTGATCAACAATTCCAGCAATAGTAGTTTTGCCTGAATTTGCAATTATAGTTTTTCCTTTACCCTCTATATGTATAGTTCCACCATTGTTGCGAATAACTCCATTTACAACTCCTGTGACAATTAGTTTACCACCTTTTTCTACCAATACATCTCCAGTGCTAATGCCTGAAAGATTTAGTATTCCACCAAATTGGATAGTTGCCCCCTTAATAATTCCTGATACTTGCCTTTTTGAATTTACTTTTATAATTCCTTGCTGCTTACTATCATGTGAGGTAGTGCTGCAATTTCCATACGATTTCCCATTTACTGTATTACATGAAGAATAAGAACTAAACGGAAATAAGGAGGACAATACCAATACAATTATATATATACGATTCATTTTTTTGAAACTATTCTTCTTAGGTACATTTTCCCTGATAACACGATATTGACTTGTTTTTCAGGATAAGTTCGTTGAAAAAGGAAAACCTGGCAGCTGTCCATTTAAGTAAGGACTAAAAAAGCTTTGTGCAAATAGCTTTATCTATCTATTCACACAGCTTTTTAAATGTTAGAAATACTATTTATGTTTGGGTTTCTTTTCAGCAATATTTTGCAGATAAGTGTCTGCTTTTTGGTGTGAGCTTATGTCTGAAATTTTGTTTTTATCAGATACCGTAGATTGGACGCTGGTTTCGCCTTCAAAACTGGCACCTTTTTCAATGGTGAGTTCAGCATAAGTTAATTTGCCTTTAACATTGCCTTTAGATAATATTTCAATGTTATTGCTTTTAGCTGAACCTGTAAAAACACCATTAATAACTAAAGACTGGGTGATAATCTCACCATTAACCCGACCTTTTGGTCCGATGGTAATAAGATTATCTGAGTGAATAATCCCTTCGATTTCCCCATCAATATGTAATGATGCGGATAAAGTCAGGTCACCTTTTATTTTGGTGCCAGAAGCTATAATGGTTGCTCCAACCCCTCCTGATTTAGTTATTGGTTTAATTACTGAATTGCTAGGTTTCTCGCTATCATGTTTACTAAAGATTGCCATTTTATACCCTTTGTTTTGGTGAAAATTGATTCATAATTGTTAATATTCCAATTGATAAAATTAGTTGGATCAATTGAAACGCCAACATATCTAACTTCATAATGTAAATGGGGACCGTTACTCAGTCCGGTATTTCCCGTTAATGCAATTTTTTGTCCTTTGTTAACTACTTCTCCAAATTTAACATTGATTTTATTTAAATGAGCGTAGTAGCTTTTGAAACCATAGTTGTGGATAATAATTAAAAGCTTGCCAAAACCACTTTTTTTATGATAGCCAGCATACTCAACAATACCATCGGCCGGAGCTCGAACCAGCGTGTTTTTTTTTGCTTTTAGATCAATCCCTTTATGAAATACTTTTTTCTTCTTAATAGGGTGGATACGCCAGCCAAATTTATCAGTGGCTCTATTTGTCCCAATCGGGCTACCATTAGGGATGCTGTTTAACATATGATGTTTCTGTGTCACACCAATCTTGGCTAGATTGACACGTTCTTTCAGAGGTAAATCTTTATCATCTTCTCTAAGACCGATTAGACTTTCAATATCTTCAAGGCTGTCACTGAATGTCTTTAATTCCAGGCTTTTTTGTCCAATTTGTGAATTTAAGGCATTAATACGAAGTTCATAGTCAATATTTAAGTCATTTAAGCTGTCTTTTTTTTCCTCTAAGTTTGCAACATCATTGATTAATACTTTAATGATGATAGTACCGAGAGTAAATGTAACTATGGTGACCAGGATAATGCCTAATACAATTTTTTTTATAATCTGGTGGACATTAAAATGTTTGGAGCCATTTAGATCGGTAATTGTGATAATAAGTCTATCGCGCATTTATAAAGTAGCCTTTCCTTTTTCTGGGTGAACTTAAGATTTTCTTAATCCACTGTAAAACCAATATTTTGCACCCTACAATCCTCATTGAAGTCACAGATTTAGCTTTAAGTGTAGTACAAAACGGAAATATTAATACCAATTGACAGATTTTCAATAGCGGAGCAGTTTGTAAATTTAGATATAAGGAATTAAAAATGTTAGAGTGAGTCATAAAATTTTTACTGGATTTTTTGCTTGTTCAGACGATAAATATTGATAGAGCGATTAATTAAACTGAATTTATATTGGTAGAGAATTGTCTGGAGGACATTGATGGATTTATCTAAAGCACTGGGTTTGAATATTTCACAACAAGACCCTATTTTATTACATCAAAACCTACATTTGTACATTAACCTTAAACTGGCATCAGCAGGGCAAGTGACTTGTTTATATGATCAGTCAGTTGAGTTCATGACAATAGCAGATGATATGTTACGAAGTTTTGTGGAAAAAAGTCGTCAGCTTGAGTCAAGTCATTATCCTGCTGATAAAAGGATTCAAGATTTTCTAAATAGATACCTTGCTGAACTTAATCTTGAAAACATACCCACTTTACCCACACTGACTTTTGAGTTAGATAGACACGGAATCGCCAGAGAATTGTCTCTACCTGTGGGACAAGATACATTTTATTCAGACAGTATTTCCAGCTATAAAGTTAAACAGGGCATATTGCACAATCCAGTTAATGACCGAAGAACAACTAAAGGCTCTTTTCATATTGCTGTGGGCGGTCTGCCTGTTCCAGGTGATAAGAAAGAAGTGCCGAAGCAAACTTTTGCGGCTATGTTACAACATGCGTTAACACCACCTGAGGAGTTGATGGTTTTGCCTTACACAGCAAATGAAGAAACCCCTGCGCATATGTTTACTTCTTTGTTATTAAGACCGGTTGTCTGTCCTGAAATACCTGGAATCGAAGAGCAAAAAAGTATGGAAATTCGCTTTTTTGCCCCTGGTACATTAGTCAGTAATCTGGATTTTGTAGAAAGTATTTTTGGTAATGGAGGTAATCCAGCACTACCAGAGTTTGATGCGGCTTTAGATGTGGAACATTGGACGGGGCATAGTGGCTGCGTGATTTTGGCACCTCATTTAGTGACATTAACTAAAAAACAATTAGGTTTGCCACATTGGGATGATGCTACTGAAAGACAGCGTGCTGATGGTATGTGCTGGCAAGATTCTGATGAATTATATAATGGTGGTCAGGCATTTAAATTAACAGCAAGAGATGAATCAGGGGTTATTGTTACTTTATTGGCGGATAATTATTTTGGTTACTGTAAAAAAGAAGTAAAAACCCAGATTAGTTATGCCGCTAATTTATATGGTTTTGCAGAAGAAGAACATGCGGGTGGTGCTTTGGCTTTTCATTGTCAGATTCATGGACATGATTATGGCTCAAGTAGTGAAAGCAGGGAAGAAGGTTATAGTTTTACTGAGATGGTCAATGAATATGCAGACTTGATGGATGTTATGCCAGAAGGTTATGCGATTGATAAGCAATATCCAGAAATAATTTATGTGCCACAAAATGTAAAAATGGATGTGATGTCACAAACGATTTCCTGGAAGAATGACAAGCTGACATGGAGTGAAGATAAAAAATACAGCCATATACGTCTACAGCCAGAAAAAATTTATATAAAGCCAAATGGCTATAAACTGGAGTTGATTAAACATCCAGCAGCTCCTTCATGGCGGTTGGTTGGAACAGCATCGGAAGGTACTTTTTGTCATAAACCCAGTACTGTTTCTGGAGGTGGAAAATCAGAAATTTCAAAGTCAATCAGTGACGCAGTTATTTATAGATCATTATTTGTCAGTGATTTGAATACAGATTTAGAAAAAGTTCAGGCTATTTTTGATAAGGATTATAGTGATCGATTTAGAGCTGCAGAAGATCGAGATCCTAGCAGGGCTTTATTAAGCAAAGATCGTAGTTTAGGTTCAGTGATTAAACTGTTAACTCCATCGACTAGTAATACCGATGAATTTAATGACTGGTTAAATGCAATTCCTCCTTATATTAGAGCCTTGGTTTTATTGATCAAGCGCTTTTATCGAGTAGAATGGGAAGATAAATGGAGTAACTATTTTTCAGCCGATATTGTTGATGGTTCACCTGGACATGATCTTAAATTTGAAGGCAGACAGGTAATGGCCTGCTTTTTAAGGGTTGGCTTTAACGCAGAGGGAGGTTGGCGTACCTTTAAACTTCGGCAAGATTTTTATGCCGCAGAAAAAATACAAATGGAAGATGATATTACCGCCTCAGTTGTAATTCCTTCATCATTAATTGCAGGCTATCAATCTAGAGATGAAAATTTTGAAAGTATAAAATTAACCACCAATTGTGAATATCGTCTATTTCAACGTCCTGATGATGCGATTATCCCAGGCTATGATAAGCAAACCGAATTAAATATGGCGAGTGCTGGTAACTTTATTGCTAATTATCAGCCTTTATCTGGGGATGAATTGGCTGAGGTGGTTGAAGATGTATTAACCATATCAAAATTTACCCAGCCGATGCATGATTTGTTAAATGATGTGTATCAGCATAAATCAGGTATTGTAGTATCATCCGCCCATCCTCGAATTGTTGATGGTAAACCCACTAAAAACCCTCGCTATTTAGAAGTGCGATCTGACATTGTTAATCCTGTTCGCCGATATATTGCAGACATGGGTGTGCGTTTGCATTGCAAAATTCCCATCAATATAAAAGTGACTCACCCAGTTGATGCTGTTTTGACTGGACGACGTAATAATCCACCAGAACCAGGAATTAGAGCACTTGCTGTTTATAACCCTATTCATTACCAGCAATTGCCTGAATTATTTATGGATTTTATTTGTTCATTAACAGGTAAATCACCCTCAACAACAGGCGCAGGAAGTGAAGGTGCGCTAACCAAAGGGCCGTTTAATGCTTTAAGACCCACGGCTGATTTAAATAATGCCCTGGTTTCTTTTATTTTGACAGGGTATCCAGGGTTTTCTAGTTCAGCAGGATTTATAGGCTCTCATGTAAGAGTTGATCATGACATTAGCCTGTTAATTCCAGAGATCTGGACTCGACTAAAGGCTCATGAGCGAAATCCTGATTATTTGATTGAACAAGGTTATATGGAAGTACTGCAAGATTTTGAACATGATGGAAAAAAGGTATTAGCCAGTCGCTTAGGTTATCGGATTACCGAATCATTTGTGCATGGACTTATGGGGAAAATATTTGATAACCCAAGTGAAGTGCTAACACAGGATATTCTACAGCCAGAGACACAGAACTTAGATGATTATGCCGATGGTATTCATAATATTGTAGAAACTCAGCAAACTGTTGCTCAGCAATATCTGGATGATGGCAGTATTGATGATGCATGCCCACCGTTGCAAGCACTATTACATATTATGGCAACAGGAAATTATCAGGGTAAAGATGTTCATGCGCCTGAAATTAGGAAACTCTTTAGCAAACAAAATTTATTAGCATCTGATTGGTATCATGAGCGATTAGAAGTTAAACAAGCCAGAGATGTTGCATTATGGTGTAAACATGTGAACAATTTGGAAGATTTTTCTACCCGACAAGGATATGCTGATGAAATTGAGCGACTTAATATTAATACACGCTTAATAAAAGCACAAGAACAGCTAGCAAGAGTAAAAAGCCCAGACTATTTACAGCAAATGGTTGGTACAATAGGCGCTGATCCGCTAAAAAAAACGAGAAAGTAGCTTCTGTAACATTTGTTTAATTTTAATAATTGACTTAATAAATTATAAAATAATGCCAAATTCAGCAAAATTATTAACAGTTGGAGATGATAATCCTGAAACATGTGAAACCATGTTGAATGACACGATCTGGGCTAATGAATTCACCTATAAACAAATTCAGGTTTTAGCTCAATATTTTCAAGCTTTTTATATAGAAAAAAATGGCATTATTTTTAAAGAAGGCGACCCTAGTGGTGAATTAAGTATTTTAACTACGGGAAAAATTCAAATACAAAAAAATGACAAAGCACTTATTGTTCTGGTAAAAGGGCGATCTTTTGGTGAAATGTCTTTATTTGATACTCAGCCAAGATCAGCAGATGCCATAGCTCTTAAATACTGTGAGTACCTGTCTATAGATTGTGAAAGTTTTAATCGACTATGCAATGAACACCCCGTGCTTTCCCTGCAATTTGTTGTCATCATTACTCGTATCATTAGTCAACGATTAAGAAAAACCAGTGGACAATTAAGTGACTATTTAGATCAAAGCGATTAAAATGCCGAATATTGTTGTTAACAGGGAGTTAATTGAATAGTGGAAATAGATAGTCAGTATTTTTCTAAAAATAGTTTTCAAACACCTTCTCAAAAGGGAATGTTGTCTGAAATTAGTAACATTATAAGCCAAGACTATGCGCCTATATCTCCAGTTGATAATAAATCATCAAATACTGAATTAGCACTTACTCGTTCTGAGTTGCTTGAAGTCAGTCAAAATATTTGTTTGTATTATGCGCCTAAATTTCCAGCCAATACCCAAAAATTAGTCCTTATTCCAGTTGATCGCCAACATATTTATGCTTGTTGGAATTTAGGAAGTGATCAAGATCATCTGTTGGCAAAAAGTATGATGGATAAACAATTGATGCTGAGTATATACCCTCAGCAAAGAACGGAACAACAAAAGCCTCAAGCTGTTTTTGAAATGGCGATTAATAATTTACAGGCGCAACAAAAAATCAGATTACCTGTTTCAGAAACGGCAATACATTATTTTGCCAGTATTGCTGAAAAAGGTTTTTCTCCCTTGTTAGAATCAACCGAAATTAAGCCTTTTCATAAGGCAGAAGGGCTTGATGATAAGGAAAATACAAGAAATTTTAAAGCTAGAATTGATAGGAAGCGTGATTCTGTCATGACTATTAATAAAAACAGTCTGAATATTCGACCTATTTCAGTTAAATCACACTACGCAAGTAGTCATCAAGCGGCTAAAGGACTTAAACAATAGTGCCTACAAAAAAAGGGTTCTTAAGTATTATTCTTCATGCACATTTACCTTATGTGCGACATCCGGAATATGAAAATTTTTTTGAGGAGAATTGGCTGTTTGAAGCAATGACCGAGTGTTATATCCCTTTGATTAATGCACTGGATCGTTTACAAGCTGATAAGGTTGATTACCGACTAACCCTTTCTTTATCGCCCACGCTAATTTCAATGTTAGGTGATGACTTGTTACAAACACGTTATCAAAATCATCTGGCTAAACAAATTGAATTGGCTGAAAAAGAAATAGTACGAACAAGAGGTCAGACTGAATATCATAAATTAGCCCGTTTATATCGACGATATTTTTTAGATGCTGAAAAGGTTTATAAGCACTATCAAGGAGATTTAATAAGCGCTTTTAAAAAACATCATGCTGCTGGAAACCTGGAAATAATAACCACCGCAGCAACCCATGCTTTTTTGCCATTATTGAAGCTAAGTGAAACAGCCGTTAGACAGCAAATTAGGCTAGGGATAGAGACTTTTAAAGCAAGTCTAGGGTTTTTTCCAACAGGTTTTTGGCTGCCAGAATGTGGATATTATAAAGGTTTAGAAAAAATTTTAGCGGATGAAGGGGTTAAATATTTTTTTACGGATACACATGGTGTCATGGATGCTCATGAAAAACCTGAAAACGGTGTTTTTGCACCATTAGACTGTGGTAATGGGGTATTAGCATTTGCACGCGATCCTGAATCGACTCGTCAGGTATGGAGCGCAGAACAAGGCTACCCTGGCGATAGCAATTATCGTGAGTATTATAGTGACATTGGTTTTGAATTAGAAATGGAAACCATTGCCCCCTATCTATTAGATGGTAAAGAACGTATTAATACGGGCATTAAGTATCATAGAATTACCACAAAAGATGAAAACCAGGCATGTTATAACCCAAAGAAGGCAAAGCTTAAAGTCATCCAGGATGCCTATGATTTTGTCACAAAATGCCAGCAACAGATTGAGCAAATACCTGGAAAAATGGACAAGCCACCTATTATTGTATCCCCTTACGATGCTGAACTTTTTGGACACTGGTGGTTTGAAGGACCTTGTTGGTTAGAGACCGTATTAAGATTAGCAAATAAAGCTGATAATAATTTTGAAACCATTAGTTGTACTGATTATTTAACACGACAAACCACACATCAAGTTTTAACACCCGCTTCTTCAAGCTGGGGAGATGAAGGGTTTTCCAGTTACTGGATTAATGAAGAAAATGACTGGATTTACCCTTTTCTTTTTAAAGCCACCGAAGAGATGGAAAAATTAGTCAGTGATTTTGAAAATGTCAGCGTTTCTACACTTCAGCAACGCGCCTTAAACCAGGCATTAAGAACGCTGTTATTACTGCAAGCATCAGACTGGCCTTTTATTATGAAAGCTGGAACGACAGCAGAGTACGCAAAAAAAAGAATAATAGACCATCTAGCAAGATTTAATTATTTACATGAATGTTTGCGGAAAAACAAGATTGATGAACATTATTTATTAGCATTGGAAATAATGGATAATATTTTTCCTTGTATTGATTATCGGGGTTATTGTTTGGAGAGCATATAATATACTCTTCATGCTCAACTAATGATCATAACAAGAGATTGATCCATCTTATAATATGGTAGTCAGCCCATTACTTCATATTGTTACAGGTATTCCGACTACAGGGTTGTCAAAAATATCTAAACCGAAATTGCGCTGAGAAAGAAATAGGGTCAGTGTAAAATTAAATGTGATATAAATAACGAATTAACGGTGACATAGCTAATTGAAAAGAAAAAGTAATTCATCTTTTTGACCACAACAACTGTTAACATCCGCTGGTCGAGCAAGTTAATGAAAGCATCTCAAATGAAGCAGGCTCTCACTATGAATACACAAGATATCATCAATGAATCTCTTACTCTCGGCATTCCTGGCTTCTCTTACTCTGATCTCTACGATCCGTTAAAGCTCAAAGCATTGCTGATTGTCTTCGATGATGCAGTCAAGCAGGAAGATGCAGCCTTGTTTTCTCGTTATTTAAACTACCGGGATACTCAGGGCAAGAATCTCGAAGCGGAAGAAATCTCCCAGATTCTTGTGGACATGGGTTCTCACCTGGGCGGTTTTGTTGCAAAACTTTTTGGAATTGAACAGGAAAGAGAGGCGCAGCTTGCATCTGTCCAGAGCGAATTTGATGCGATTTTTACCTTTCGTAGTGAAATTGTTGAAAAAGCTACGAAGAAATTCAGAAATAAAACTGTTACCGCAAGTGAAGCCAAACGGCTGCAACAAGGCGTTGATCTTTTAGTTGCAGTTACTTCTACCAAGGTTGATTCCGACCGAGAACTTGCCATCAGCAAGACCGGAGCGGAAATAGCCCGATTATTCCAACATTTCGTCACCATAAATAATGGCAAATCATCGGACTATCCCGCTGAGAAAAAAATCAAGGAACTACGTAAAGCACTCAGCTCTCATCCTAAAGCTTCACAGTTTTTCGCCGATCTTCTGGCAATAAATGAACCTGATGCCTTTACCACCAGACTATACAATGAGTTGGGGAACTGGGCATATGCAGCACAGCAGGATTCAAAACTAAAAGTTCAGACTAAAGGCTGGATGATATTTAAAACGCCAAAGAAAACTGATTTTAACGAGCTGGTAAAGGTGGAAACCAGGCAGTGCAATGAATATTCCACTCTGGTGGGGCCCAATGAGACCCATCGTCGACGCGATGGCTTTGCTCTTACTGATCCTCGCTTTAATGAGCGAGAAGTCCTCTATGAAGTCGATCACTGTATCTACTGTCATGAGCGGAATACAGACTCCTGCTCAAAAGGCATGCGTAATAAAAAAGACCACAACTTCAAAATCAATCCTCTTAATGTAACCCTTAGTGGCTGTCCCCTGGAAGAAAAAATTTCTGAAATGCATCTACTCAAGCGCCAGGGAGACAATATCGGCGCATTGGCATTGATTATAGTCGACAATCCGATGTGTCCTGGTACGGGGCACCGTATATGTAACGACTGTATGAAAGGCTGTATCTATCAGAAAACAGAACCCGTAGATATTCCGCAAATTGAAACCAATGTGTTGACTGACGTGTTGTTCATGCCATATGGTTTCGAGATATACAGCTTTCTAACTCGCTGGAATCCGCTTAACGTCAAACGTCCTTACGCTTTGCCTTATAACGGTAAAAACGTATTAGTTGCAGGTCTTGGTCCGGCAGGTTATACCCTGGCTCATTATTTGATTAATGAAGGTTTCGGCGTAGTCGGCATTGATGGCTTAAAGATAGAACCCTTGGCAGAGAAATTAATCGGTAGCGAAACCATTCCGCCCTCCGCTATTCGGGATTTTAATAGCCTTTATGAAGACCTTGACAAACGCACTCTGACTGGGTTTGGTGGGGTCGCTGAATATGGTATTACCGTGCGCTGGGACAAAAATTTCCTCAAGGTTATCTATCTTACTCTGGCTAGGCGCAATGCGTTTCGCTGTTATGGTGGTATTCGCTTCGGCGGAACACTGACTATTGAGGATATCTGGGTATTGGGATTTGATCACATCGCTGTTGCCGTCGGTGCGGGGAAACCCACTGTTATCGGACTTAAAAACAACCTGGTACGAGGCATCCGTAAAGCCTCGGATTTCCTTATGGCATTACAGCTTACTGGTGCTGCCAAGGCATCTTCTCTGGCCAACTTGCAGGTACGTCTGCCAGCCGGTGTGATAGGCGGTGGTCTTACCGCAACTGACACTGCTACGGAACTGCTGGCCTATTATCCAATACAAGTGGAAAAAACTCTGTTGCGCTATGAAACCCTGGCTGCGAAATATGCTGAAGAATCAATTCTTGTTCGCTTTGACGCTGAAGAACAAGAGATTTTGCAAGAGTTTCTGACTCATGGCAGAGCTATTCGCGCTGAACGTAAGCGAGCAAAGGCTGCCAACGAAATGCCAGACTTTCAACCTTTGCTCGAGCAATGGGGTGGTGTTACCTTGTTCTATCGGAAGGGCATGAAAAACGCACCAGCCTACGTGCAAAATCACGAAGAAATTGTCAAGGCACTGGAAGAAGGCATCAGTTGGGCGGAAGGTATGAATCCTAAAGAAGCAATTACTGATTATAATCAACACCTTAAAGCTGTCCGCTTTGAAAAAATGGTTGACCAGGATGGGCACTGGATAAGTAGTGGTGAAGAGGTCGAAGTTTCGTTGCGAAATTTATATGTCGCAGCAGGAACCTCACCGAATACTATTTACCAAAATGAGTATCCTGGTGCTTTCGAAATGGACAACAAGTTTTTTCAACGCTATCAACCAGAGTGGATCAACAATGCTCCAGTGCTTCAAGCGAGTCACGATACCGAAGCACCCAAACAGGGTCATCCTGCACCGTTTACCTCTTATCAACAAGATGGACATCACATTACCTTCTATGGCGACAACCATCCCGTATACGCTGGCAATGTGGTGAAAGCAATGGCAAGTGCCAAAGATGGCTACCCCTATGTCGTCAAACTTTTTGAGAAGGAGATAAAACAGCTCGACCCCAATCAACAGCAAAGCCGTGATCAAAATCTGAAAAACCTATTTGCTAAACTGGATAAGGACTTGCTCGCAACCATTCATGAAATTAAACGGCTAACCCCGACCATCGTCGAAGTCATTGTCAAAGCGCCGATGCAGGCCAGGCATTTTGAACCCGGTCAGTTTTACCGCCTACAGAACTTCGAAGCCCAAGCCCCGACCATTAAAGGTACAGTTTTGACTTCGGAAGGACTGGCCTTGACGGGTGCCTGGGTCGATAAAGAACAGGGTCTGATTTCTTTAATCACCCTGGAAATGGGAAGCTCTTCAAAACTTTGCGCTCACTGGAAATCTGGTGATCCCGTGATTCTCATGGGCGTGACCGGCGCACCGACGGAAATTCCCAAAAATAAAACCATTCTGCTTGCCGGGGGAGGGCTTGGAAATGCGGTTCTGTTCTCTATAGGAAAAGCCATGCGTGCGGCTAAAAACAGGGTCATCTATTTTGCTGGTTACAAATCCAATCAGGACATTTTTAAAGTGAAAGATATTGAGGAGGCTTCCGATTTAATTGTCTGGTCAGTTGACCCTTCTCCCAATGCCACGCTTATTCCACTGACTCGGTCGCAAGATAAAAGTATAATCAGCAATATCATTAATGCCATGGAAAGCTATGCAAAAGGTGATTTAGGAGAAACACCTATTCCCCTTAATGAAGTTGAGCATTTGATCGTGATCGGGTCAGATCGCATGATGGCTGCAGTCAAGGAAGCACGACATGGCAGCTTAAAGCCTTATTTAAAACAACACAAGGCGATTGGATCAATTAACTCTCCTATGCAATGTATGATGAAAGGCATTTGTGCGCAATGCATGTGCAAACATATTGATCCCGAGAGTGGCGAAGAAAACTTTGTCTACTCCTGTGTCAATCAGGATCAGGATCTGGAAGAGGTAGATTTTCCACACCTTAATGCAAGATTGCGGCAAAATACCGTACAGGAAAAGCTTTCCAGCCAGTGGCTGGATTATTTGATGGAGTCAGGTGGCTAAGCCAAGAGGCTGTCAATACAATCTTGTCGGGGTACATACTATAGTCAATCAATGGTGCATGATGGGTTGGTAACCCTTAAGCCCTTATATGCTGAGGGCTTAGAAAAATAATACCAACAACATTGGGGCGCGGATCTTTAGTCCGCCTTGTAAAAGCAGGCTAAAGCTCCGCGCCCCCGTATCAATTGGCTTAGTTCAAGCTCAGAGGTCTGGATATAATGGGGTTGGTATAACCTGTCAATACAACATTGATGGATAGTTAAAATATCGGGGTCTTTTATTAAACTTAATAAATTTGGCCACCCAATCACAATAAGTTCTTTCCGTATTTAAAGCATAGCCAAGGCGTTGCATCAACAAAGCCATTTCTTGTAACAAAGTTTTGTTTTTTGTTAAAGTATTCATTATT
>JAGLUC010000268.1 GCA_023134955.1 Methylococcales bacterium
TTCAGGACAGGACGTGTAGATACCAAATAACAGCGTTTTTAACAAGAATCAGTCAAGCAAAACAAAACATTCAGGCAAAAAAAAGCGCAATCATAATATGACCGCGCTTTTTTATATTTAGCGCCTAAATTTATATAATATATACAAAAACAAACAAACCTAACCACACCACATCAACAAAATGCCAATACCATGCCGCCCCTTCAAAAGCGAAATGATTTTCAGGTGTAAAATGCCCCTTCCAGCTACGGAATAAAATCACTGTCAATATAATTGCACCGATACAAACATGAAAACCATGAAAGCCTGTTAACATAAAGAAGGTTGAACCGTAAACCCCAGAGCCTAAAGTCAAGCCCATTTCATGATACGCTTCGTAATACTCAAGGGCTTGAAAAGCAACAAATAAAAACCCTAAAATTACAGTTGCTATTAAACCTTTAATCAGTTGATCACGGTTTTTTGCTAATAAACCATGATGTGCCCAAGTACAAGTTACCCCACTACTTAGTAGTAACAATGTATTGATAAATGGAAGACCAAAAGCTCCCATTTCTTCAAACTCACCACCTACATTACCTGGTCCATTGGTTGGCCATACCGCTTTAAAATCAGGCCATAACATTGCTGTTGAACGACCTGGGCCATCACCGATACCAGCAAGCCAATCCATAGATAAATTACGTGTGTACCACAAACTACCAAAGAAAACGGCAAAGAACATAATCTCAGAAAAAATAAACCACATCATTCCCATACGGTATGAAATTCCTACCCCATGGTTATACATGCCTATTTCACTTTCAGTTGATTGTAATGTAAACCAACCGGCTAACATTACAATAAAAATGATTAATCCCATAATCATTATTGTGGAACCTATAGCATTACCATTTAAATAATTGGCAAAACCTATAAATAAAATCAAAAGACCTACAGTCCCAATTACTGGCCAAACAGCCTTATTAGGAATGTAATAAGCATCATTTGTAGACATACGCTACCCCTTGTTATTTTTAAGCGATTTTTTAGTATTATCAAAAAAAGTATATGCAAGTGTAATTGTTTTATACCTTGCAGGTAATTCTGGATTCACTACAAACCTAACTGGCATAGATTTACCCTGGTTTGGTTCAAAAGTTTGATCAGAAAAACAAAAACACTCTATTTTCTCTAAATATTCCGCAGCAAGTCCTGGTGTTACGCTAGGAATTGCTCTTGCAAGCATCTTTTTATCTGTTTCATTTTTAGCATAAAAATTCACCGTGTAATACTGCCCAGGATGAATTTTCATTTTATACTTTTCAGTCGTAAAAGCTATTGGCGCAGAATTATTGACAGAAGTAATAAATTCAATGGTTATTTCTCTCGATTTATCAATCTCATACACTACTTCTGCAACAGCATCTTTATTGGTCTTACCATTAAGTCCCGTAATATCACAAAACACATCATAAAGAGGAACTAAAGCATAGCCAAAACCAAACATTGCTAGAACAATAAACACCAATTTACGCACTAACCTGGTATTTTTTTGCCCTACATTACCACTCATTGTGATAATGCTCTCATCACTGCAAACACATAAATAGTTGCTGCCACTGCAATCAAAACAATTGCTGTCAAAATATTTTTTTTTCTTGTATCCATTTTATCACCTAACACTTTGCCTCAATAAGACAAAGTGTTTCATTATTATTTTCTACAATCGTTTAAAGGTGCTCTGTTGGCACTTTTTTAGGCGGTGTAGAGAACGTGTGATAAGGTACAGGCGAAGGTAAAGTCCATTCTAAACTATGTTTACTTGCACCTTCCCAAACTTCATCAGTCACTTTTTCACCTGTGCCGCCTTTAATTGTTTTATAAACAATGTAAACAAATAACAACTGACTTGGTCCATAAATAAAAGCACCAATACTGGAGATCATATTCCAGTCAGCAAACTGTACTGCATAATCAGGGATACGACGAGGCATACCGGCTAAGCCTAAAAAGTGCTGAGGAAAGAATAGGATATTGACTGAAATAGCCGATAACCAAAAATGTAATTTTGCTAACTTTTCATCGTACATGTTACCCGTCCATTTAGGTAACCAAAAGTAACCTGCCGCCATAATAATAAAAACAGATGCGGGTACTAAAGTGTAATGAAAATGGGCAACAATGAAATAAGTATCATGATACTGCATATCAACAGGGGCAAGTGCCATCATCAAACCAGTAAAACCACCCAGAGTAAATAATACAACAAAGGCTATTGAAAACAACATGGGGGTTTCAAAAGTCATTGCCCCTTTCCACATGGTTGCAGTCCAGTTAAAAATTTTCACCCCTGTTGGAATTGCTATCAGCATAGTGGCGTACATAAAATACAACTCACCCGCCATTGGCATACCCGTTGTAAACATGTGATGCGCCCAGACAATAAATGAAAGGAAGGCAATCGCTGCTGTTGCATAAACCATTGAAGCATAACCAAATAAAGGTTTACGTGCAAACACAGGAATGATTGTTGATGCCACACCAAAAGTTGGCAAAATCATTACATAAACCTCAGGGTGCCCGAAGAACCAGAATATATGTTGATAAAGAACGGGGTCACCACCACCCGCTGCATCAAAGAAGCTGGTATCGAAAAAACGGTCGGTTAACAGCATAGTCACCGCACCAGCAAATACTGGCATAATCGCGATTAACAAAAAGGCTGTAATCAACCATGTCCAGACAAACATTGGCATTTTCATCAATGTCATGGCTGGAGCACGCATATTGAAAATAGTTGCGATAATATTAATCGCGCCCATAATTGATGAAATACCCAGCAAATGCACTGAAAAAATTGCAAATGGTAATGCATTACCAGTTTGCAAGACTAAAGGTGGATACAAAGTCCAGCCAGAAGCAGGTGCCCCCCCTTCCATAAATAATGTACTTGCTAGCAATAAAACACCAGCAACTAACATCCAGAAACTCATGTTATTCATACGTGGTAACGCCATATCTGGCGCACCAATCATCATTGGAATCATCCAATTAGCTAAACCAACAAAAGCTGGCATTACCGCACCAAATACCATAACTAACGCATGCATGGTGGTCATAGAGTTAAAGAACTGAGGGTCAACAAATTGCATACCTGGTTCAAATAACTCTGAACGAATAATCAAAGCCATAGTGCCACCAACAAAAAACATTGCTAGTGCGAATACTAAATATAACGTACCAATATCTTTATGGTTGGTAGTCACTACCCACCTTAACCAGCCTTTGGCAGGGCCGTGATCGTGATGATCATCATGTTCAGCTATTGCAGCAGACATACTCTATACCTCTTTTAATATTTGAATAATTAGACTCAATAAAATTTAACATAATGACTTTACTCATCGTCATCATCGTCATATTCCACTTTAGGCTGTGCTGATTGTAGTGCTTTAATTACCGGTGGTTGAATAGAATCACCCACTTTATTCCCCAAGCCATTACGAATAAAAGTTGCAACAGATGCAAACTCAACAGCACTTAACATCTGACCAAAAGCAGGCATCATGCCTTTTCCGTTCATCATTAAGTCAACCTGTGCGTTTATATCACCCTTAACAATAGCACTGTCTGTAATTGCAGGAAAAGTTCCAGCCAGCCCTGCGCCATCAGCCATATGACACGATGCACAGCTATTGGCATAAACTATCTTACCCTCAGCTATTAAGTCTTTAACTGGCTTTTCTTTATTTCCTGCTTTGTCTGTCTTTTCTTGCTCAGCTACTTTCTTTTTAACCCATGAGTCATAATCAGCTTTTTCTTTAACAACAACAACAATTGGCATAAAACCATGGTCTCTACCACATAACTCAGTACATTGCCCTCGATAAGTCCCTGGTTTTTCAACTAAAGTCCATGCTTCATTAATAAAGCCCGGAATAGTATCTTTTTTCCAGCCTAAATCAGGCACCCACCATGAATGAATAACATCAGCCGCTGTAAATAAAAAACGTATTTTTGTATTAACAGGCACAACTAAAGGCTCATCTACATTTAGTAAATAATGTTCTACTGAACGAGGGTCTATGCCTGAGTTTTTTTGACGTGCTTTATTGCTTGCTTCGTCAAGACTACTAAAAAAATGAATACCATTATCTAAATACTCGTATTCCCATTTCCATTGCCAACCCGTTACTTTAATTGACATTTCAGACTCTTGAACATCATCCATTTCCAACATGGTTTTGGTTGCTGGAATAGCCAAGCTGATAAGTATAATCGTTGGAATAATAGTCCAGATAATCTCAACAGTAGTATTTTCATGAAATTGTTCAGCTTTATGCCCCACTGATTTACGATGATAGTAAATCGAATAAAACATAAAACCAAATACAACAATACCAATACCTACACAGATCCATAAAACCAACATATGAAGATCATAGACATCATTACTGATTTTTGTGACCCCCTTCATCAGATTTAGAGTGTAATCCGAATCCGCATGAGCAGATCCTTGACCTAAAGTCATTAAGATCAATGCAGCAAATAGTTGCTTTGTTTTTATCACGGAGCAGCCCCCTGTTTGTAGTTATAAACTTGTATGCGTATATGGGGACACCTCAGATAATTCTACCTGGTCAGATAGAGTTTTCAAAGATGTCCATATGTTATTTTGTAATAATAGCTCGTAAAATTGTATAGGTATTATACGAATACAGATCTATTGCTACAGCACCCTCCCCAAAGGATATATTATTTTTATGGTTATTGTAAATTTATAGAGTAATTCTAACCCATCATCCTTTTCTATTCCAGAAAATGCTAACAATGTTTTTCAATTGACATAAAAAAAGGGCTGTGAAAACGCATTTCACAGACCTTTTTTATTATTTTAATTGTAACTACTCACCCCATCAAAAGGGAAGATGCAGGTTGTTGATTTATCAGGCTTGTGCAACAAGGATGTTTGCACCAGAGCTTACATGGACGTATTCTCGCGTCCTGATAAATCAATGATCTGCATCTTTCAAGTTCAGGATGGGGCGAGTAGATACCTCGAAAGGATCATTTCTTATTCCTGGCATCCAGCCTAGAA
>JAGLUC010000269.1 GCA_023134955.1 Methylococcales bacterium
GCGGATGATTTAACCGATCCATCACCTGCGACGACTTTCGCGCATTTGGATGCGACGGTGGTATTGTCCAGGCAAATTGCTGAACTGGGTATTTATCCTGCGATTGATCCACTGGATTCAAGTAGTCGCCAGTTAGATCCTTTAGTCATTGGTCAAGAGCATTATGATGTGGCTCGTGGTGTACAAGGCATCTTGCAGCGTTACAAAGAATTGCGTGATATTATCGCGATTTTAGGTATGGATGAGTTATCCGAAGAAGATAAATTGACGGTAACAAGAGCGCGTAAAGTTCAGCGTTTCTTATCGCAACCTTTCTTTGTTGCTGAAGTATTTACTGGTTCACCAGGTAAATATGTTTCATTAAAAGATACTATTGCCGGATTTAAAGGCATTATTGCTGGTGAATATGATGAACTTCCTGAGCAAGCTTTCTATATGGTAGGTACTATTGATGAAGCTGTTGAAAAAGCCAAAGGAATGTAATCCTTTTAGGAGATTATTATGACCATGACAGTACATGTAGACATTGTCAGCGCAGAGAAAGAAATTTTTTCTGGTTTGGCAGAAATGGTTTTTGCACCTGCGGAACTTGGCGAAGTGGGTATTTCTCCTCGTCATGCGCCATTAATAACCAACCTTCTTCCTGGCGAAGTACGGGTTAAAGTAAGTGATTCGGAAATGCAGGAATATTATGTTTCTGGCGGAATTTTAGAAGTACAACCGCATTTAGTCACTGTGTTAGCGGATACTGCAATCAGGGCAAAAGATATTGATGAAGCCGCTGCATTAGAAGCAAAACAAAAGGCAGAAGAAATGCTGACAGATAAATCTGGCAAAATTGATTATGCCAAAGCACAAGCAGAACTGGCTCAGGCAATGTCACAGTTAAGAACGTTGGATAAATTAAGAAAACGAGGTAGATAGCATTGCTGTGTAGTCTTTTAAGAGCCTGATAATGTGCATACATTTTCGGGCTTTTTTATGCAAGTTATATAGTGAACTATAATAATGTTATCTAGGAAGTGAGGCTTTAGCCTCGCCTGGATTCGCACGAGACTGAAGGCCTACTTCCAAAGATAAGATTTATTAAATCAATAAAGTAGCCTTGATGTAGCGATAGCGGAATCAAGGAAATAAAAGAAACATTCAAAATCCTGGATTCTGCCATTGTGCCATCCAGGCTACGATAGAATAATCAGGTTAAAAAATGGCTATTAAAACAATAATTCTAGCAGCAGGACAAGGAACGCGTATGCGTTCGGTAAAACCAAAGGTCTTGCATAAAATAGCTGATCGCGCTTTATTGCAACATGTGTATGATACCAGTCAGCAGTTAGAAAATAACTCAGTAGTGATTGTCTATGGACATGGTGGTGAGCTAGTTAAGGAACAGTTAAGTTCGTTTGATGCAAATTGGGTGGAGCAAAAACAGCAATTAGGTACTGGACATGCAGTTCAGCAAGCAGAAGGCTACATTAATGCTGATGATAAAGTATTGATTTTATATGGGGATGTACCGCTATTAAAAAAACAGACAATTGTCAGGTTATTAGAGAATGTTAGTCAAACTTCAATTGGCTTATTAACCGTTAATTTAGATGATCCAAAAGGCTATGGACGTATTATCAGGTCTTCTGAGGGTTCTGTGTTAAAGATTGTTGAAGAAAAAGATGCCAGTAATCAAGAAAAGTTAGTTATTGAAGGGAATACCGGAATTATTGGCGCACCCGGAAATTTATTGACAGAGTGGTTATCAAAACTGGGTAATAGTAATGCCCAAGGTGAATTTTATCTAACAGATATAATTGAAATGGCGGTTAATGATGGTATTGAAGTAAAAACCAATCAACCAGAAACGCAAGATGAAGTATTAGGCGTGAATGACCGTAGTCAATTAGCATATTTAGAAAGAGTTTATCAATTGCAACAAGCTCAAGACTTAATGCAGCAAGGCGTTACTTTAAGAGACCCCGCTAGAATTGATGTCCGAGGTGAATTTAAACACTTAGGTCAAGATATTGAGGTGGATGTCAATGTGGTGTTTGAAGGGATTAATAGCATAGGTGATAATGTCATTATCGGTGCAAATTGTATTCTAAAAAATGCAGTTATTGCGGATGATGTAGAAATACTGGCAAATTGTATTATTGAAGATGCTTCAGTAGGAGAGCATAGTAGAATTGGACCTTTTGCACGATTAAGACCACAGGCTGAATTGGCCAATGAAGTACATATCGGTAACTTTGTTGAAATTAAAAAATCGACAGTGGCAACAGGCACAAAAATTAACCACCTGAGTTATATTGGTGATGCTTCAATAGGCAGTAAAGTAAATATTGGAGCTGGGACTATTACTTGTAATTATGATGGCGTGAACAAGTTTAAAACTATTATTGAAGATGGGGTTTTTATAGGCTCTGATACACAATTAATAGCACCTGTAACTGTGGGAAAAGGAGCAACCATTGGTGCCGGGTCAACCATTACAAAAGACACGCCAGATGACCAGCTAACTTTGTCAAGAGCTAAACAAATATCATTAAATGGATGGCAGAGACCCGTTAAAGGATAGAGTTACTATTTGTTTAGAATAGTGCTGCAATTGCGTCCATTTTCTTTTGATTGGTATAACGCCTGATCTGCTCTTTCAAAAACATGTTCAATTTCATCTCCATCAGAAAACTCACTGATACCACATGATATAGTGAGTTTTATAGATTGACCACTATGATTAAATCCAGAATCAGCAACAAGATTTCTTATTTTTTCAGCGGCAATTAATGCTTGCTCTGAATTGGTATGGGGTAAAATCATGATGAACTCTTCTCCACCAAAGCGAGCAATAAAATCAGATTTTCTACAATGTTGTAAAATAAGTCGGCTAACGAGTGAAAGTGTTTTGTCGCCCGCCTTATGTCCAAAATTGTCATTGACATGTTTGAAAAAATCAATATCCCAAATGACAAAAGATAGGTCATCTTTATATCGGAACCAGCGATTAAATTCAATTATCGCTCTTTCATTATATGCTTCCCTATTGGGTAAGCCTGTCAGTGAATCTCTTAGTGCTTTATCGCTAACATGTTCAAGATTGCTGCGTAATGAATTAGCTTCGACTTCCATTTCGTGAATCTTCTGCGACATTTGCTCCAGTCGTTCATCTGTAATATGGTGGCGGTCAGTTTCTATTTTTTGGTGCTTGATCAGTTGAAAATCTAATTCCTGAAGATGTTGCTGAATATTTCCTTGTAAGCTTGGAAGGTCTTTGGCATTAGAAGAGCAGGCTTTAATGCTCTCAATTTGAAGATTAATGGCTTTATTCAGTTTTTCTCTGTCTGTAACTGACTGCTTGTTAGAAGATGAAAAACTGAGCGTATGTTCTTCAAACTGATTGAATCGCTTTAATATATCTTTTAAGAAATTTTCAATATTCTGTTGCTCAATAATGGCACTGTCTTTAATCGCGATTATCAGGGATAGTGTCAAGTCAATAAGTTTATTTGAGTCTTCCTCGTTTAGTTTGGCTCTACTTTTTTGTTTGATTAGAGCGTATTGGTTTTTAAGATTTAGCGGTATATTCGTTTCAGCAAGCAAGCTAATTAAACGCGCAATAAATTCTTTTTGTAGCTGTAGTTTTGATGAGGGTGTTTCTTTGTTCTTTACTCGGTTTTCAGGCAGAGAAATATGATTTAAGGTTTTTGATAGAGCCAGTAATTCAGGAGTAAGATCCTGATAACTTAAGCCTTGTTTAAAGCTCTGGCTAATGCCTAACAAATGAGGGTCTAACTGTTTATCAGTTCCAAGCGTATAAACTGCAAACTGAATAATCAGTTTGTATAATAATTTTTCTAAATCAGTTGGGTTATTAGTATTCATTAGTGACGTTAGACTTTAAGTGTAGGTTGGGTAAAGTTTTTTTACCTTGAAAAGTTAGTTTAATAGTTTTTGAACAAGTAGCCAGATTGTTCGGTTTACCCATTAATTTCAAAATTATTTAAATTTGTTAGCTAATTATGCATTGGTTCCGTCCATTATTTTTTGCCTTATAAAGTGCTTCATCTGCACGATTAAAAGCGGATTCATCGGTATCATCTTCTGTAAATTGAGTGATACCACAAGAAATGGTAATGGATATTTTTTTACCATTGGAATGAAAGGCTGCTTTTTCGACTATTTTACGTAATTTCTCTGCTGCTAAAAGGGCAGACTGTCCATCCGTGTCCGATAATAACATAGTGAACTCTTCACCCCCAAAACGAGAAACAAAATCAGTTTCTCGACAATGTTGAGAAAGTAATCTGGATATTAAAACAAGGGTTTTATCGCCTGCTTTATGGCCAAAATTGTCATTGATATGTTTGAAAAGATCAATGTCCCATATCAGTATTGATAAAGGTACTTTGTAACGTTTGGAGCGAGCTAGTTCAGTTGCCAGACGTTGATCATAAGCTAAACGGTTAGCTAATCCCGTTAATGGATCATGAAGTGACCTTTGTTGTGCTGCAGTTAACTTATCATTTAATTGACAGCTCTCTTGTTCCATTTCATGTATTTTAAGTGTTAAAGATTCTAATTCCTGATGGATTTGGTTACGTTCAGATACTTCATCGGAATGATGCTTTTGAATCTGTTGGGTAATATCAACTAAACGTGAATTAATAAGTTGTTTAAGTGGTTCAAGTTTTGTTGCAGATTTCGAACTATTTTGTAAATCCAGCATTTGTGAAGAAACTGACTGATCAAGTTTGTTTCTTTTTTTAGCCACTAAGTTAGCTGACGAAGTGGCACCAGATGCTTTAATACCAAGTGATGTTAATTGCTCGGTTAATTGAGCAAGATAATTAGCCATTTCTTGATGCTCAGATTGAGCATGTTTTTTTATTTTAAATAATAGAGCGACCGTTTCATCAAGAACATTAGATATAGTTGAGTTAGAGTGAAGCTGTTCTCTAAGTTTTTTTGCTGGATCTTCGAGTTCAAAAGGAATTTCAACCTGTTCCAATAATTGTAATAATTGAGAATTAATTGCATTAGTATCTAAAGTGTTTTCTGCAAAGCCATCTAAATTAGGAGTGGATTGTTTAGGTAGCAATGATGAGTCAATTGAATCATTAATAGCGGCTAATAAATATTCAGAATTAGAAAATTTATTTTTTTTAAAATTGGACTCAATGAGTTGAAGGTTATTTTTTTGTTCAGGAAAATGCTGATATAAAAAATCAAATAACAGGGCAGGATTGGGGATAGCCAGCTCTTGCTTATGGTCTTCCAGGGAAATTAACGCGCTGGAAAAAGATTCAAGTTCAGATCTTAGTACGCTGCTTTTTAAACCTTTTTTAAGGGTATTGCGAATGCGTAATAAGTGAGGGTCAAGATCTTTATTGAAACCAGTGGTGGCAAGGGATAATCGAACAATTGTTTTGCAGAGCAGGTCTTCATTATCCAGGTAAGATTTTTCGAGATTTTCATTTTCATCTAATAAATCTAAATATTTGTTCTTCCATTTGTCGGAATTATCATTATTAAGGTTGTCCATAAATTTGACCTAAAAATAAATTGGTTAGAAAAGCCGAGCCTGGATGGAAGCTACTAGTAGTCGGAAAGTGGGGCTTTAGTCCAGCATAAGTCACACGAGGCAAAAGACGCTGTGAAATAACTTCCCCTCATTGCATATCCATGTGCAATGAGGGGACGATATTTTTACAGTCTCAAAAGACTCACTTCCAAGTTGCTTGAATGGTGTTAAGGACGTGTTTTTTTAGCGTCAGTTTCCTGTTTGATTAATCGGTTAATGACTTTAATTATATTTGCTTGTGATTTAGCAATAGGTCCGCTTGTTTTGTATTTTCCATTAATAATAATAGCAGGAACACCTGTTATACCATAGCGAGGAGCCATAGCTTTAGCTTGACGCATCTTTGCATCGATGAGGAAGGAGTTGAAAGTGTTATGAAATTTAGTTTTATCAACACCATGTGCAACAAAAAAATCAGCCAACTCTTCTTCTGATGTCAGTTTTTGTTTTTTATTTTGAATAGTATCAAATAAGTCTGCATGGACTTTATCAACAACACCTAACGCTTCAGCAACAAAATAGGCTTTAGCATGCTTTCCCCATAAGCTACTAAAAACGGCAGGTTGGCGGATAAATTCAACATTATCAGGTAAAGTTTTTAACCACTTTGTCAGGACTGGCTCAAGACTGTAGCAATGAGGGCAACCATACCAGAAGAATTCAATAATTTCGATTTTATCTGGATTTTGGGTAGGTTGAGCAGGTGTTAAAGTTTCATAACCTAATGGTTCAGCCTGGGAAACAGTTGCCAAGGACAGAAATAATAACAATAATATTTTTTTTAACATTTTAAAGCTCTCCGTAAGAGTGTAATCCAGATAAAAATAGTTAGCAGTAATAATAGACCACTCTGTCAGGTAATTAAAGTGTCGGAGTATGTAAGAATGACAAAAGATGTTATTAATCATCCCAAAAGTTCTGGAAGGGTATTTTGATATTCTTTTATTAACACATATTGTAGCCCGTATGAAACGAAGTGTAATACGTGGTTTCGAGTCATCGGCTTCCCGTATTAGGTAAACCTCATACGGGTTGCTTTTTTATTATTGCGAATACTTTTGGAACGATTAATAATCTATTTCATCATGGAGATATGATAAGAAACTGCCTGAATTTCTTTTTCAGTCATTTTCCTGGCAATTAAATGCATCATGCTATTAGAGATGTTACTACGACTATCTTTTTTAAAGTCAGTAAGAGCTTTAATTAAATAATCTGCATGTTGCCCTTTTAATGAAGGGAATGCAGCAGGTTTATTACCCTCACCAAAAGGACCGTGACAAGCAATACAGGCAGAGACTTTAGTTTTCAGGTTACCGTTGCGATATAAATTATTACCTAATGCTATTAAGTTTTTAACGTCATCAGATTTATCCGTGCTACTTACTTGTTCATCTTCGTCATCATCATCAGAATAGATAACGGGTAAAGGATTAGATGAAATTTTATTAGAAGCATAAAAAGCAGCAATATCTTCAATGGATTGTTTGCTTAAAGCCATTGCTAAAGGAGCCATCATCGGTGAGTTTCTATCATTGTTTTTAAAGGCAAATAATTGTTTCTCAATATACTCAGCGTGTTGCCCTGCAAGTTTAGGGAAGGTCGGCATCATGCTATTGCCATCGTCACCATGGCAGCTTGTACAATTTGATGATTTAGCTTTACCTGCAGAGATATTACCTTCTGCGAACACAGAACTAAATGCAGTGGAAAATACGAGAGCAATAGAAAGTAACAGCAGTTTTTTAATCATCAGGAACTCCTAAGAGGGTTATGTTATTTGAGACTAACTTTGTAGTTAAGCTATATAATGGCTGTTATTCTACTCTAATTTATACTTTTTATGTTTAAGAATACACACTAAAAAGTGTCTATTCTTGAGCATGAAGAGTATATGTGATCAACGCGAGATATATGAATCCAGTTTATCATCAGGCTAAATTTATGCTGAGTGCTTCTCAATTGAGTGAAGCACCTGAAGACCAAGGTAAGGAAATTGCATTTGCAGGGCGTTCTAATGCGGGGAAGTCTAGTGCGATTAATACATTAACCAGACAAAATGCCTTAGCTCGAATTAGTAAAACCCCTGGGCGAACACAGTTACTTAATTTTTTTGAAATTGATGAACAGCGAAAGTTTGTAGATTTGCCAGGATACGGCTATGCCAAAGTACCTCTGTCGGTAAAGAAAAAATGGCATAAAATGATGGAAACCTATTTACATCAGCGAGATGCTTTATGCGGTATTGTATTGGTTATGGATGTCAGGCATCCGTTAACTGAGTTTGATTTGCAGATGATTGAATGGTGTGTCTATAGCGAATTGCCTTTGCATATTTTACTAACCAAGGCTGATAAATTAAATTACGGAGCCGCTAAAAATACTTTGTTGAAAGTACAGAGGGAATTAGAAGCGGTAAATATTGCAGTGACCTTGCAATTGTTTTCATCATTAAAAAAAACAGGGATTGATGAGGTACACGATGTGCTTGATCAGTGGTTTGAATTTGAGAATGAGTAAATAAGTATCTTTAATCATCAAGAAGATATTCACTACCCTCTTTGGCAATAATAAGCTCACAGTTTAGTTCAGAATGGTTTTTGATGATTTCCTGGTGGATCTGTTCAAGTTGTGTATCACTACGGGTCGGTTCGTGGTGGGTAAAGATTAACTTTTTGGCATTAGCCAAGGCAGCATGTTTAATTGAAAAGTTATAGGTACCATGCCCCCAGCCTTTTTTAGAAATATATTCTTCTGTTGTATAGGAAGAGTCCATGATGAGTGCATCAACATCTTTCATAGCTAGAATAATTTCACTTAATTTGTCATCAACAATTAATTGATATTCGTCATGTCTGCTATCCCCTCGCTCATAAATGTTAAATAAAGGCTCGTAATCCCCGGTAAAAAATATTGACTGACCGTCACAGTCAATGCGATAACCAAAATTAAGCACAGGGTGACTAAGAAGTATAGGTGTTATTTCGGCACTACCTACAGAGATAGTTTGTCCTGGTTTAATGGTGTGATGTAAAACGTGGGCATTAAGCTCGGATTCGCGAATGGGGAAATAGCTGTATTGGAGTTGTGTATTTAACGCACGTTCAATACCTTCATTGGTGACAGGGTCTAGTCCACCATAAATATTGACTTTGTTGCCAGGAATAAAGATAGGTGAAAAAAAAGGAAGTCCTTGAATATGATCCCAATGAGTATGGGTCATAAAAATATGAGCATTAACAGGAATTTGATCGACTAATTGTTGACCTAATAAATGAATACCCGTACCTGCATCCAAAATAATCAAGTCATTATTATTGGTTTTAATTTCTATGCAGGTGGTATTGCCACCATATTTGACAGTTGAAGGTCCAGGCGTTGCTATAGATCCTCTGACCCCCCAGAATTTAAATTTCATTTAGCCTAAAATCCTCAGGTAAAGATGATTTTTTCATAAAATAGTCGTGCTAAATTAATGCGCCATCTAGGCGATAATGAATAGTTTAGCTAAATATAGCATATATCAGCAATTGTTTGGGAGTCAGGTTTAAATTGATGATACCGAGCCATTAATAAAAGCAAGGGCTTTAGTTTTTAGAATGGATAAATCACCCAGAGAATGGATTAATTCATCAAGAGAAAGTCCAAATCGTTTTTGAATATGGAGAGGGAGTTCTTCTACTATAGGGTCACCAATAAAGCCAAAATGTAGTTTTGTACTGATTTGATTAGCTACAAATACGCAGTCATTTAAAATATTATCTTGATCATCATCATTATGATGATGATTTATGGCGTTAACTAATGACTCTGCCAGCCCCCATTCCGAGGCAAGTAATTGAACAACTTGAGAATGAGTCATGCCAATAAACTCAAGCTCTGTTACATGAAGAGGGATGTTTTTAGCCGTACTTTTTTCTAAAGCGAGTTTAAAGTTTTCAGGGTAAAATTCAGCAAAAACAATTTCTCCAAAATCATGAAGTAAGCCCGCAATATAAAAATCACTGCATTCATCCTGTGCAATATTAAGTCTTTCGGCTAGCAGACGACAAATTGAAGCAGTCGTTAAGGAGTGCAGAAGATAATCATCAGTATTAAACCTTGCTTTATTATTTGGGTTGAGCACGCCCATTGATGCAATATTTAAGGCAAGGTTTTTAATGGTATTAAGACCAATGTGAATGGTGGCATATTGAATAGAGCTTGTTTTTTTTGGTAGACCGTAAAATCCTGAGTTGATTGCTTTAAGAATTTTAAAGGTCATAACAGGGTCACTTTCAATGACCTGTATTATTTCCTGAGCTGATACATTAATATTGGATGTCAATTTAACAATTCTACACACACTCCTTGGAAAGGCAGGCATTTTTTCAACAAATGAAATAAGGTCCTCGTGTTGAATATCTGGCATTAAAATAGTTAATTGAAAGCTAAGCAGTATTAACAGAGCATAGCAGATAAAATCAATAACGTATGTGGATAGCTCTACAAAAAGTCTATAAGTTACTAATGGGCTTCATCCCAATTATTACCGATACCAATATCAACAATTAAAGGTACATTTAATTGTGCAGCAGTACGCATGATATTATTGATAGTGTTAGAAAAATCATTAATTTGCTCTTCAGCTACTTCAAACACCAATTCATCATGCACCTGCATAATCATTTTATTGTTTGAATTGTTTTCTTGTAGCCATTTATCGGTATTAATCATGGCTATTTTAATAATATCGGCAGCCGTCCCCTGCATAGGGGCATTAATAGCCGTACGTTCGGCATATTGCCGTCTTGCTGCCTGGCGAGAATGAATTTCAGGTAGATAAAGTCTGCGACCAAAAAGGGTTTCAACATAGCCTTGATCTTTGGCTTGCTCACGAATATCGTCCATATAATTTTTTACCCCTGGGTAACGGCTAAAATATAAGTTGATATAAGATTGAGCCTGTGAACGGGATAAACCCAGTTGTTTGGCAAGTCCAAAAGCAGACATGCCATAAATCAAACCAAAATTAATGGCTTTTGCTGAGCGGCGTAAATCAACAGTCACTTGGTCAAGAGCTACTTCAAAAACTTCAGCAGCCGTCGCGCTATGTACATCAATGCCTTTAGAAAAGGCGGTTAATAAACCTTCATCAGCAGATAAATGCGCCATAATGCGTAATTCTATTTGCGAGTAATCCGCAGCCATTAATTTATGCCCTTCTGGGGCAATAAAGGCTTGTCTGATTTTACGCCCCTCGGCACTGCGTACAGGAATATTTTGTAGATTAGGATTAGATGATGAGAGCCTGCCAGTCGCTGCTACTGCCTGGTGGTAAGAGGTGTGAACACGATTGGTTTTAGTACTCACTTGTTGAGGGAGCTTATCCGTATAAGTAGATTTAAGTTTGCTCATGCTGCGGTATTCAAGAATCAATTTGGGTAAAGGGTAATCAATCGCTAATTCTTGTAAAACTGATTCAGCAGTAGAAGGTTGTCCTTTGGGGGTTTTCTTTAATACCGGTAGACTTTGTTTATCATAAAGTATTTCTTGAATTTGTTTGGGTGAGCCCAGGTTAAATGTTTGTCCCGCTAAATCATGTGCATGTTGTTCTTGAGCAATAATATGACCCGCTAATTCCAGGCTTTGTTGATCCAGCATGGCAGAATCTATTAATACCCCGTTTCTTTCCATACGAGATAAAACAGGAATTAACGGTATTTCAATCTCTTGATAGAGCTTTTGTAATGATGGCAGGGACTTTAATTTTTCAGCAAGACATTTATGTAGTCGTAAAGTAATGTCAGCATCTTCAGCCGCATAGGGGCTAGCTTGCTCTATAGGGACTTCTGAAAATAAAATTTGTTTAACCCCTTTGCCGGCAATATCTTCATAATGAATGGTTTCCATGCCTAGGTATTTTTTAGCCAGGTCATCCATATTATGTTTGCTTGCGATGCTGTTAAATACATAAGATTCCAGCATGGTATCGTGCTGTATTCCCTGTAGTTCAATATCATAATTGGCAAGCACATTAGCATCATATTTTAAATTTTGCCCCAATTTTGCTTTATTGGGGTTTTCTAATAAAGGTTTAAGCTGGTTAAGAATATCTGCTCTATTTAATTGCTCAGGTACGCCAGAGTAATCATGAGCTAAAGGAATATAAGCGGCTTTTCCTGCTTCAATAGCAAATGAAACACCTACAATTTCAGCCTTTATATACTCCAGGCTGGTTGTTTCCGTATCAAAAGCAAAAAGATCAGCTTGGTTAAGTTGTTTAAGCCAGCGATCAAAATGATGTTGAGTAAAAATTGTTTCATAGTGTTTACTAATTTCAGGTGCAGTAAGCTCTTCTTCAATGACCTTTTCAATTACTTTTTCGCTGGCTGTTGAGGTTGCAGGTGTATTTGCAGATAACATTCGTAACCAAGCAGAAAAACCAAGATTTTCAACATGCTGCTTTAACTCAGCCTTATCAGGTGACTGACACTTTAGATCAGCCATTGTATAAGGCAGATTAAGGTCAGTTTTTATGGTTGTCAATTCTCTGGATAAGGGGAGTAAGTCTAAACTGTCACGAAGATTTTCCCCCACCTTGCCTTTTATTTTATCTGCATTTGCAATAATATTATCTAGTGTTTCGAATTGTTCCAACCATTTTGCAGCCGTTTTTGGGCCAACTTTTGGGACTCCAGGAATATTATCAGCAGAGTCACCCATTAATGCTAAATAGTCGACAATTTGCTTAGGGGTTACTCCAAATTTATCAAACACACCTGCAATATCCATAGAGGTTTTAGACATGGTATTTTCAAGAGTGATTTGTTCAGTCACTAACTGAGCCATATCTTTGTCGCCAGTAGAGATAACTACATTAAACCCTTGTTGTTCAGCATCAATGGCTAATGCCCCCAAAACATCATCGGCTTCAACACCAGATTCCATAATTAAAGGGATACCCATGGCACGAATAAGCTGGTGCAAGGGTTTAATTTGCACCCTTAAATCATCAGGCATTGGTGGGCGATGAGCCTTATACTGGTCGTAAAGATCATGACGAAATGTTTTGCCCGGCGCATCAAAAACAACGGTAAAGTATTCAGTATTATGATCACCAACCAGTTTGCGAAGCATATTAGCAACACCAAAAATAGCATTAGTAGGTTCTCCTTTCGCGTTGGTTAAAGGAGGAACAGCATGATAGGCGCGAAATAAAAAAGATGAGCCATCGACTAAAACTAAATGCTTTTGTGATTGATCAGACATGAAATTGTGTGGTTGATTGATATATTAGCTAATTTTATCAAGAAGATTGTTCTATGGAGGATTTTTTATCATGAGGAAAGGATCAGTTGAGATAAGAGTGAATATTGTATATCGCTGAACATGCACTCAGTGAAAGGGCTCACCTTAATGACTGACTGTATAATATCGACATGTAACAATTATATATTAATCGTCCAAAAAGTTCTGGCAGGGTATTTTGACACTATTTTATTAACACATTTCGTAGCCCGTATTACGTAAACTTGATACGGGCTGCTTTTTCATTACTGCGAATATTTTTGGAACGATTAACATTAGATAATTTTAGTTATTTTTAATACCGTATGAAAAAAAAGACAGCAATAAATTTTAAATTAGTCCATACCATGTTTTTGGTATATTTATCAGTCTTTAACTCGGTTTCCGCTGTTGAGATTTCTGGCCATATAGGGATTGAAAATCTTGGCTTTATTAATAACCGGCTAGAAAGTGAGCAGTATAACTATTATTTGTCTGGAGTCTTGGAGCCAGAACTTTATCATGAATGGGAAGGTGGTAAACAAAGTCTGGCATTTGTGCCTTTTTATCGCTATTCATTACATGACAATAGACGGACACACTTTGATATAAGGGAATTAACCTGGCTTAAAGCAGCTAATGACTGGGAACTAAGAGTTGGGATAAGAAAAGATTTCTGGGGAGTCAGTGAGTCTCAGCATTTGGTTGATATTATTAATCAAACAGACTTGGTTGAAAATTCAGATACTGAAGATAAATTAGGGCAACCGATGATTAATTTAGCCTTAATTAATGATTGGGGGACGCTGGATTTATATTTTTTAGCAGGCTTTAGAGAAAGAACCTTCCCTGGACGAGAGGGGCGCTTGCGAGCAACGCCAGAAATAAATGTGAGTGATGCTCAATTTGAAAAACAGGGTGCACAAAAACATTTAGCCTATGCCATACGCTGGAGTTATTCAATAGGTGATTGGGATATTGGTTTATCACATTTTTATGGCACTAATCGTGATCCCTCTTTTTTAGCCACAGCAGATTTAAACGGACAAATTCAGATAATACCGTATTATGAAATGATTCATCAAACAGGCGTTGACATACAGTTAACGCAAGAAAGCTGGTTATGGAAATTAGAGTCTATTGTGCGCTCTGGGCAAGGAAAAACATATTATGCAGGAACGGGTGGTTTTGAATATACTTTTTATAGTGTGTTTGAATCGGTTATTGATGTTGGCATTGTTGCGGAGTATTTATATGACAGTCGAGGTAGCCATGCGCCTGTTGTTTTTCAGGATGATTTTTTAGTGGCTTTTAGATTAGGGTTTAACGATACACAAAGTACAGAACTTTTAGCGGGTATTATTTTTGATAGAACAAATAACACGCGATTTTTTAATGTAGAAGCAAGTAGGCGCTTTGGAGATGACTGGAAAGTAGAGCTGGAAGGGCGGTTTTTTAGTTCTTCAAATAAAAATGACCCTGCTTTTATATTTAGAGATGAGGATCATATTCGAGTAGAAATCAGATATTATTTGTAACTACTCAGCGTATTTCACTCT
>JAGLUC010000027.1 GCA_023134955.1 Methylococcales bacterium
AATCTGAATAGAGTGTGTGATTGAATCTGAATCACCAAAAGTCATTAAAGAAAATTGCTTACGCTTATTAGTCAGACGGGAGCATAGCCAACAAGAATTGCTGGATAAATTGTCTGTCAAAGGATTTGATAGAGCTGAAGTGGTGAAGGTGGTTGATGATTTGGCTGAACAGGGATGGCAGAGTGATCAGCGGTTTGCTGAGAGTTATGCGCGGTATCGAATCAAAAAAGGCTATGGTCCTATTAAAATCAGTTATGAACTTTATCAGCGAGGGATTGATTGCTTTGACCTGGAGTGTGCTTTATTGGACATAGCTGATGACTGGATGGAGTTGCTGGAACAGATTTACCATAAAAAGTATGCTGATGACAAAATGTTATCGAACAAAGAATGGCTAAAACGCAATCGATTTTTACAACAACGGGGTTTTAGTGGAGAAATGATAAATACACTTTTTAAACGATTGAAATTACAGACGAATTATTAGTGCATTTTTTGTTTTTCAGAAAAATATAAAATGTACGTGGGGTTAATTGTATAAACCTTAACAATTTGACTTAAGAAATACCTTTAGATTTATTAAATATGAAAAAAATGACCAGTGCAGAGTTACGTACTGCCTTCCTAGAATTCTTTAAACAGCATGGGCATTCTGTGCAGCCATCCAGCTCACTTGTACCAGGTAATGACCCTACCTTGTTATTTACTAATGCAGGGATGGTGCCATTTAAAGACGTGTTTTTAGGCCGAGATAAGCGAGGCTATACAAGGGCGACAACAACACAGCGTTGTGTGCGTGCTGGAGGTAAACATAATGATTTGGAAAATGTAGGCTACACAGCAAGACACCATACATTTTTTGAAATGCTAGGTAATTTTAGTTTTGGTGATTATTTTAAAAAAGAAGCGATTCATTTTGCCTGGGATTTTTTAACCAAGGAATTGGAAATTCCAGCTGAGAAATTATGGATTACCGTTTTTGAAGAAGATCAAGAAGCAGAAGCCATTTGGCTGGAAGAGATAAAAGTTGACCCTGCGCGGTTTTCTAGAATTGGTGCTAAAGATAATTTCTGGTCCATGGGGGATGTAGGTCCTTGTGGCCCTTGTACTGAAATATTTTATGATCATGGTGATGATGTTGCCGGAGGTCCTCCTGGTACACCAGAAGAAGAGGGTGATAGGTATATTGAAATTTGGAATCTGGTGTTTATGCAGTATGACAGAGATAAAGAAGGTAATTTAAATCCTTTGCCAGCACCTTCTGTTGATACAGGCATGGGGCTGGAGCGTATTGCTGCGGTATTGCAGGGTGTACATAACAACTATGAAATAGATTTGTTTCAATCTTTATTAAAAGTAGCCGCTGAATTAACAGCAACAACAGATTTAACAAATAGTTCATTGCGGGTGATAGCAGATCATATACGTTCATGTGCTTTCATGGTGGTTGATGGTGTATTACCTTCTAATGAAGGACGAGGTTATGTATTAAGACGTATTATTCGCCGAGCCATTCGGCACGGGTATAGATTAGGTAGTCAGGATGTATTCTTCTACAAATTAGTCGCACCTTTAGTGACAGAAATGGGTGAAGCTTTTCCAGAGATTAAGCAAGAGCAGGCTCAGGTTGAACGTGTTTTAAAGAAAGAAGAACAGCGTTTTGCTGAAACTCTGGAACAAGGTATGAAAATCCTGGAGTCTTGTGTTGCCAAGATTGAAGGTAAAGTGATTCCAGGCGATATTGTGTTTCTTTTATATGATACCTATGGTTTCCCCGTTGATTTAACGGCTGATTTTGCCAGAGAGCAAAATTTAACTGTTGATCATGCAGGTTTTGAAGTTGAAATGTCCGCTCAACGGGAAAGGGCGCGGGCAGGTGGCAAGTTTGATGCAGATTATGATCAAGATATTAAGCATGATAGCCAAACTGACTTTATCGGGTATCATTCTTTAAAAGACAGTGCACAAATAGTGGGTTTGTTTTCTAAAGGACAGGCAGTAGAAAACCTGCAGAAGGGTGATGAAGGTGTTGTAGTTTTAAATCAAACCTCTTTTTATGCCGAATCTGGTGGTCAGGTTGGTGATAGTGGATTAATTGAAGTTGATGGTGCTGTTTTTAAAGTCATAGATACCCAAAAGCAAGGCGGTAGTCTTTTCTTGCATAAAGGTAAAGTGGTTGAGGGAGTTGTTAGTAACGGTCAGGATTGTAAGTTAAGTGTTAATGCCGAAGACAGGAACGCAACAGAACTAAATCATTCAGCAACTCATCTATTACATGCAGCATTAAGACAAACTTTAGGTGAACATGTCACTCAGAAAGGATCTCTGGTTAACCCAGAAAGATTACGCTTTGATTTCTCTCATTTCGAGCCAATGACTGCTAAAGAAATTAATATTATTGAGTCCATTGTTAATACACAAATTCGGCTGAATAATAAAGTTTCTGCTGAAATTATGTCTAAAGATAACGCAGTGAAAGCAGGTGCAATGGCATTGTTTGGTGAGAAATATGGTGATGAAGTTCGAGTGCTAAAAATGGGCGATTTTTCAACTGAACTTTGTGGCGGTACACACGTAGAACGAACAGGTGATATCGGTTGTTTTAAAATTATCAGTGAAACAGGGGTGGCATCGGGTGTTAGGCGAATTGAAGCAGTAACAGGGAAAACTTGTTTAGAGTGGATAGCAAGTCGAGATAAAGTTTTAGCTAATATTGCTGGGCTGGTAAAAAGTTCGGCAGAAAAAACTGCGGATAAGGTTCAGCAGCTAGTTGAAAAAAACAAGTCATTAGAAAAAGAATTAAATAAGTTAAAGTCAAAACTAGCTAGTTCTACAGGTGGTGATCTGAGTGCTCAGGCTGTAGATGTTAATGACATAAAGGTTTTAGCAGTAAAGCTTGATGATGTTGATCCTAAAGCAATGCGAGATATGGTTGATCAGTTAAAAAACAAGCTGGGTAGCTCAGCTATTGTTTTAGCCACTGTTAATGGCGATAAAGTCAGTTTGATTGCAGGTGTCTCTAAAGATCAGATTAAACGGATAAAAGCGGGTGATTTGGTTAATTCAGTTGCTATGCAAGTAGGAGGTAAAGGTGGCGGTCGCCCTGATATGGCGCAAGCAGGTGGAAATGACCCTTCAGGATTAGATGAGGCGTTAAAGCAAGTCCCCAAATGGGTAAAAGAGCAAATTTTAGACTAAAATACAAAGCTTTTGCTCTTTTCGTCTTTAGCCTTTTGTCTTTCGTCTATCTCTTTCTTTAAAAATAGTTAAATTAAAAAATGGCAGTATTTGTTTATAAATTTGGTGGTACATCAGTTGGATCAGTTGAGCGTATAAAAGCGGTTGCTGAGAAAATCAAAAAAACTCGAGAACAAGGGCATAGTCTTGTTGTAGTTGTTTCTGCAATGAGTGGAGAAACCAATCGCTTAACTTCACTAGCAACACAAATGCAATCACAACCCAATCATAGAGAAATGGACGTGTTGCTTTCTACGGGTGAGCAAGTCACCATGTCTTTGCTTAGCATGGCACTGCATGAGATAGACTGTCCAGCTTGTTCTTACACAGGAGGGCAGGTTAAAATTTTGACAGACAGTATGCATACCAAAGCTAGAATTCGAGAGATTGATGATATAAAAATCAGGCAAGATCTTGATGCGGGACAAGTTGTGGTGGTTGCAGGTTTTCAAGGAGTGGATGACAAAGGTAACATTACCACTTTAGGGCGAGGAGGTTCGGATACCACAGCCGTTGCTCTAGCAGCAGCCTTAAAGGCGGATGAATGTCATATCTACACAGATGTCGATGGTGTTTACACTACAGACCCTAGAATAGAACCTAAAGCAAGAAAACTGGATAAGATTACTTTTGAGGAAATGCTTGAAATGGCAAGTTTAGGCTCAAAAGTATTGCAAATACGAGCCGTTGAATTTGCTGGAAAATATAATGTTGCACTCAGAGTATTATCATCATTTAAAGAAGGGTGTGGCACACTCATTACCTATGAGGAATCAGAAATGGAAAGAGCTTTAATTTCAGGCATTGCATTTAATCGTGATGAAGCTAAATTAACAATTACCGGAGTACCTGATTTGCCTGGTGTAGCATCTAAAATTTTATGTCCAGTTGCAGATAAGAATATTGAAATTGATATGATCATTCAAAATATAGCGGATGATGCAACCACAGATTTTACCTTTACCGTTCATCGTAATGATTATCAAAGAACCAAAGATATTTTAAATACTGTTTGTACAGAGCTAGGTGCGAAACAAGTAACAGGTGACGATAATATTGTTAAAGTTTCAATCGTTGGCGTAGGCATGCGTTCTCATGCGGGTATTGCAAGCACAATGTTTAAAGTATTGGCAGACGAAGGGATAAATATCAGAATGATTTCTACATCAGAAATAAAAATTTCTGTAGTGGTTGATGAGAAGTATTTAGAGCTTGCAGTGCGTGCTTTGCATAAGGCTTTTGAGTTGGATAAAGAGGATGAGTGAAATAGCACTTTATTTATTTTAGAAAATCTTTATAATGGTGCGCTTGATTGATTACTGTATCAAACAGTATTTTTAAATGGAAATGTAGGGAGATATTATGCTTATCTTAACTCGGCGAGTAGGAGAGACCTTAATGATTGGTGATGATGTAACTGTCACTGTTTTAGGGGTTAAAGGTAATCAGGTTCGTATTGGTATTAATGCACCAAAAGAAACCTCTGTGCATAGAGAAGAAATCTACGAAAGAATTAAAAAAGAACAATCAGAATCAGCAGGTCTTACAGGGTCTGAAGAGTAAAGCTTTAGGAGAGTTGGCCGAGCGGCTGAAGGCGCTCCC
>JAGLUC010000270.1 GCA_023134955.1 Methylococcales bacterium
TTTTATTCCTCCTCACCCAACCCTCCCCAGCAAGGGAGGGCTTAAGAGCGGCTAAATCGCAAATATAACAACGATTAATAGTATATTGAAATAAATCAGGAGAAAAAGCATTATGATTTCGTTAGGCATTTTTATTATAGTTATCTGCTTTCTTGTTTATTATCAGATAGCTCTATTAAAAAGCACAATAGTAATAGCTGCTTTATTATCTGCTCATAGTGTGCAAGATTTTAGTCCGTTTTTGTGGACAGTTTTTTTATTGATCTTTTTACCCGTTAATATTCCCTTTATTCGTCGTCAAATAATCAGTAAAGCGGTGTTTAAATGGATGCAGTCTGCTTTACCCGAAATGTCTCAAACTGAGCAGGAAGCCATGGAAGCAGGTGATACCTGGTGGGATGCTGAATTATTTTCTGGCAAACCTGACTGGCGTGTTTTACTGGATTTGCCAGCAGCTAAGTTATCAGTAGAAGAACAAGCTTTTATAGATGGTCCTGTAGAGACCTTGTGTGCCATGCTGGATGATTGGGATATAACCCATAATCGACAGGATTTGCCTGAACAGGTATGGGAATATATCAAGCAACAGAAATTTTGTGGCATGATTATTCCAAAACATTATGGTGGACTGGAATTTTCAAATTTTGCTCATTCCGAAGTTGTGATGAAAATTTCCAGTCGTAGCGCATCAGCCGCCGTCACTGTAATGGTTCCAAATTCACTGGGACCAGCAAAATTATTGCTTGCCTATGGAACAGAAAAGCAAAAAGATTATTATTTACCCCGTTTGGCAACAGGTCAGGAAATCCCATGTTTTGCTTTGACAGGGCCGCAAGCAGGGAGTGATGCAGGTGCGATACCTGATACAGGTATCGTCTGCCATGGTCAGTTTGAGGGCAAAGATAAAGTTTTAGGAATACGCTTAAACTGGGAAAAACGCTATATTACCCTAGGGCCAGTTGCTACTGTAATCGGCCTGGCATTTAAGCTTTATGATCCTGAACATTTACTTGGGGATAAAGAAAGCAGGGGAGTAACAGTTGCATTGATACCTACCAATGTATCGGGTATAACTATTGGCAGTCGCCATTTTCCTCTCAATTCAGCATTTCAAAATGGTCCTAACTGGGGTAAAGATGTATTTATTCCACTGGACTGGATTTTGGGCGGTGAACAGCAAGTGGGTAATGGCTGGAAAATGTTAATGCAATCTTTAGCCACAGGACGTGCTGTTTCTCTGCCTGCCTTAAGCGCAGGTGCAGGAAAATTTACCAGTCGTAATACAGGTGCTTATGCGCGTATACGCAAACAATTTAATCTGTCATTGGGTGAATTTGAAGGAGTGGAAGAGCCGTTGGCACGAATTGCTGGTGAGACCTATATTATTAATGCAGCCAGAACAGTCACAGCAGCAGCCTTGGATGCAGGGCAGAAACCCTCTGTTATATCAGCCATTATTAAATATGAATTAACAGAAAGAATGCGCCAGTTGGTTAATGATGGCATGGATATACAGGGAGGGTCGGGTATTTGTTTAGGACCAAAAAATTATCTGGGACGTTTATATCAGGTTATTCCTGTCTGTATTACCGTAGAAGGGGCTAATATTTTAACCCGGACTATGATGATTTTTGGGCAAGGTGCCGTGCGTTGTCATCCTTTTATTTTTAAAGAAATACAAGCCTTACATGAACAGGATAAAGTCAAAGCATTGCAACAATTTGACGAGCTTTTATTTAGTCATATCGGCTTGATTATGCATAACAAGGTTGCCAGTTTCTGGATGGGAGTCAGCAATGCCCGTTTTATAAAAGTGCCTGGTGATAAACACACTAATAGATACTATAAACAAGTGACTCGATTAAGTGTTGTTTTTTCATTAGTAGCTGATTATGCAATTATGGTGCTGGGTGGATCATTAAAACGTAAAGAACGTATTTCTGGACGTTTCGCCGATGTACTCAGTAATTTGTATTTATGTTCTACCGTGTTAAAACATTTTCAGGATCAAGGTTGTCCTGAAGATGATTTACCCTTGTTGCACTGGGCATGTCAGCACACCATCTATCAGGCGCAACAATCGCTGTTTGTTCTTTTTCAGCTATTACCTTTAAAGCCTATTGTCTGGGGACTCAAAATGCTTGTTTTTCCTATGGGTAGATCCTATGCAGCTCCAGAAGACAAATTAATTCATCAAACTGCCAGCATATTATTGAACGATACTGAGGCTCGTGACCGTTTGACACAAGGCATCTATATTAATGAAATAGAAAATGATGCAACAGGCAGAATAGAATGTGCTTTTAAAGCTGTATTGGCAGCTTTACCCGTTGAACAGAAAATTAGGCAAGCACAAAAAAGCAAGCAATTAGCAAAAGGATTGGGTGAGGTGGTTTTAAAACAGGCGGTTGATCAACAGATTATCAGTACTGAAGAAGCTGCTTTGATTAAAGAAGCCGATAGAACCAGGAATTTAGCCATTATGGTGGATGATTTTCCAGCTGATAAACTAGTACTTCGGTAACATTGGTTTGATTAATAAATAATAAAT
>JAGLUC010000271.1 GCA_023134955.1 Methylococcales bacterium
TACGGGGAACCGATGACTCGAAACCCCGTATTACATTTCGTTTCATACGGGCTACAATATGTGTTAATAAAAGAGTGTCAAAATACCCTGCCAGAACTTTTGGACGATTAATATTTAAAATAAATATTCGGCTTTAAATGTAACACTGACCCCAATTCTCTTGCTCTAACAGATTCTCTACACTCATGATATAATCCCAAAAAGTATCATCTGGTGAGCATCAATATGTTATATACAAAAAGAACATCCAACATCATACACAGTCTTATTATTACTCTGTTATTTTCTATCATACTGATTAGTTGTAGTAAAAGTGATAACAATAATAAAAAAAACCTTTTAGGATCACAAAAGGTTGAAAAATACACTAAAGATACACTATTAAAAGGCAAGGTTAGTAACAAAAAAGGAATAAAGATTTCGGGAGAAATTAAAGTTACAGATAGTAAAGGAAAGACTGTTTTGACCAGTCAATTACAAAAAAGTAATTATCAGATTACTCTGCCTGCTGGTACTGAATTACCTATTACCCTGACATTTTTTCCAGATAGCAATGGCTCTGATAAAAACAAACTGATTGCTGTTGTTATATATACATCAATAAAAAAGTATGACATTAACGAACTCACTACTTTAATTGCTAAAAAAGCCAAAGCATTAGGTGGATATACACATAGCAACATGGTTTTAGCGGCTGATAGTACGGTTGGCGTACCTGATGCTAATAAAACATCTACTGGCTTTCGTGGTGATCCAACCAAGCAATATGGTGGATGGCATTAACAACTCTTTTTAAACAACTAAACGGCAGTTACTTACCTCTTGAATAACAAAATCATAAGCGCTTGATTTCGTTATTCTCTAATTGATGGTCACTGGCGGCCTAATTCGCTCTTTACTTAGTACCTTGAGTTTATAATGCATCAATATAAATTGATTTTTTCGACTACCCTACTTCTTTTTATATCCCCTCTTTGTTATGCCATTTATCAAACAGCACCTACTACACAACAAACATTTCTTGGCAAGGTCGAACCTTTTTGTCCAGAAACAGTTGATCCTGCCTGGCGTGATGCACAACAAATAGAAGGGGTAAAGATTAGCGCAACACCCGTATGCTCACCCGATAATCCTTACAATATTGCCGCTTTTGTTAAAGGTACCAATAATGTCTCTATGGCAACTCTGATGCAAACACATCTATCGCTAGACACATTAATCAAAAAAAATGATATTGATGGTGATGGTGATCCTGATGAAATACATATTCGTCTTGAAGTTATAGAACTCAATGGTTTTTCACCTGATTTAAAAGACCCTGTTACAACTTACAATATTGCCCCTGGAATACAACCGGGATTTTGGGTGTTTGCCCCAAAAAGTCGAGGCATGTCAAATGAAAGTTTTGCCAGTGTTAAAGCCAATCCTTTATTGCGCCTGCCCTCTCCTTCTATTCGCGTTGAACAGGGGGATAAAATTATTGTTACCCTTGAAAATTCACATTATTTTCCACACAGCATTCATTTTCATGGGGTTGACCACCCCTTTCAAAAAGCCAATGGCGAGGGAAATGATGGTGTTCCTCAAATTAGCAATAAACTGACATTACCAGGAAAAATATTTTCCTATGAGCTAAATCCCAGACAAACTGGCACTATGATTTATCATTGCCATGTGCAAGCGCATACCCATATATTAATGGGCTTGATAGGCATGTTTATTGTTGAAGAAAACCGCCCTGATAACTGGTTGCAAACCTTTAATATCGGAGCCGGATTGGTCAGACATTCATCAGTGGCTGTTAAAGATACCTACAGCCAGGAATATGATCTGCAATATCAGGATATTGATAAGGAACTACATGATTTAATTCAAATGGGTAATGACTCCAGGCTTTTAGCTAAAGCCTATAACCGTGACTACAATATTACCGACAGAACACCCAATTACTTTATTTTAAATGGGCGTTCATTCCCTTACACATTAAGAGAATCACTGATTATTGTTAAACCTGACGAAAAGGTAAAGCTCAGGGTTTTTAACGCAGGCGAACAACAACTTGCCTTACATACCCATGGTTTTAAACCAACAACTACCCATTTTGATGGGGTAAAGTTAACACCTGAAGCTCGTATCCAAAGGGATGTTTTTACTTTAGGACCTGCTCAACGTGTGGATTTAGAGTTGTATGCTCATAATGACGGACTTAATAATATGGGCACCGGCATATGGACCTATCATGACCATAATGAAGCAGGTGTTACCACAGACGGAATATACCCTGGCGGACATATCAGCAGTATTGTTTTTGAGTCTTTTTTAGGGGAAAACGGTATGCCAAAACTACAGGGAGTAGATGTTAGTCCTTTTTTTACTAAAGAGTTTTATCAGAAAAAATATCCTGTCTGGGATTTATCTGATGAAAGAAAACTTTATGGTGAAACCCTGAAAACCGATAAAAAAGATAAACAATATTCATGGTTTTCATCTATTGAATTAACTCAAGTTATTCTAATCATTATTCAACTTATTATTTTAATAATGACCCTTTTTCTATTTTATCAGCACACTAAGAAAACTAATGAAAAATAAAAAGCATTTAAAAACCTTTTCCACAGGTACATTAGTTGCTCTTGGTTTAAGCGTTAACAGTCTTTATTCATTGGCTGATGAAGCTACATTAGATAGTAAAGACTCAACCAAATCAACACCCAGGCATGAATTAACAGAAGGTATGTGTGGTAGTAATATGCGTATGGATGTAACTGGCATGGTCATGCATGAAAACAAAGATACCTTACCAAAGGACTGCCTTAAAATTTCAGAAAATATTACCTTTAAAGTAACGGCGGGGGTCAAATATGCAGAACAATACCCTGGTACAGTTTTTGGCTTTGACCAACACCAATGGCAAGTAAAACCTTGTGCTCGTATTACAATTGAACTAACAAATGAAGATGATATTCGTCATCAATGGATGATTCATAGTCTACCAAAATATCTCTATCCACGTGGTATGTTTCATATTGAAATTAATGGGAAGGGTAAAAAAACTGGGACATTTATTGTCCCTAGCAGTCATTTCACATATTTAGTACATTGTGATATTGCCCAGCATATGGAAAAAGGCATGAAAGCCCAGTTAAAAGTGGGTAAGGGACGTGGTGATTTACCGAGTATTCCAGGTATATCCGCCGCTACTTTTGCAGATGTTTTTTCAAGGTAAGGTATGTGCTGATATGGGGTGTTCGTGAGCGTGAAGAGTACATAAAAAGTAACTACTCACCCCCAATGTCATTAAGTTAAGCAAACTGAAATAGGATGTGCTGAGGAACGAATAACACCATGGATGGTGTGTAGTAGAGCAATGCAGGAGCAATTGCCGAGCGCATCTTTCGCGATTGATGCGCTTCGTTTCCTCAGCACATCCTATGTTATCACCTAAACTTAACGACATTGGGTTTAACCACTATGCTGTTAAGTTAAGATGTGGTTATTATACTGAGCGTCAGCCTGCATTTTTC
>JAGLUC010000272.1 GCA_023134955.1 Methylococcales bacterium
GTCTTTTACATTTTTAACCACATTCTCAACCGTAAAGCCAAAATGCTTCATCACTTCTCCACCCGGTGCTGATTCGCCAAATGTGTCAATGCCAACTACACCACCTTCTAGTCCTACATATTTACGCCAGTAGTCACTTACACCCGCTTCTACTGCGATACGCTTGATACCAGGTGTTAAGACACTGTCTTTGTAGGCTTGCTCTTGTCGATCAAATACGTTGGTTGATGGCATTGAGACAACTCGAACTTGTGTGCCTGATGCGGCTAACTCTGCTTGTGCTTTTATTGCCAGGTCTACTTCTGAGCCTGTGGCTATAATTATTGCATCTGCCTTACCTTGTGCTTCTGAGATTACATAGGCACCTTTTCGGATGGCCGCTATTTGATCTGCTGTGCGTTCGATAAACGGCAGTCCTTGACGACTTAAGACCAAACTGCTGGGCCCGTCCATACGTTCTACTGCCATGACCCAGGAAACCGCTGTTTCTGTTGAATCTGCTGGCCGCCATACATCCATGTTGGGGATGAATCGCATGGCCGATGTGTTTTCAATGGGTTGGTGGGTGGGGCCATCTTCACCTTGTCCTATTGAGTCGTGTGTTAATACGGCTATGGTACGAATGCCCATGAGTGCTGCCATGCGGAAGGCACTTTTGGCATAGTCTGAGAACATGTGGAATGTGCCACCGAAGGGGAGTAGTCCTCCGTGTAGTGTCATGCCGTTCATAATGGCGTACATGCCAAATTCACGGACTCCGTATGAGATGTAGTTTCCTGTTTCTTTGCCACTGACGTGTTTGAAGTCTGCACAACTGGTCAGGTTTGAGCCTGTTAAGTCTGCTGAGCCTCCTAGAAATTCGGGGAGTGTAGGGGCTAGTCCTGCAATACATTTTTGCGATGCTTGACGACTTGCCAGGTTTTCTGCTTTTGCGTTGGCATCAGCTATCAATGCATCTGAGGCTTGTTTCCAGTTCGCTGGTAGGTCTCCTGCCATACGACGTTTGAATTCTGCTGCTTCTGCCGGGTATTCTTTTGCGTAGGCATCGAATCTTGTATTCCAGTCTGCTTCTACTTTTGTACCTTTTTCTTTTGCGTCCCAGCCTGCGTATACATCGTCAGGAATGACGAAAGGTTCTGAGTCCCAGCCTAGCTCTTTACGAGTTAGTGCGACTTCTTCGTCTCCGAGTGCTGCGCCATGACAGTCGTGGCTGCCGCTTTTGTTGGGCGAGCCAAATCCAATGATGGTTTTACAGCAGATTAGCGAGGGTTTGTCTGTGATTGCTTTGGAGGCTGTAATTGCTGCACTGATGGCTTCTGGGTCATGTCCATCTACAGAAACCACATGCCAGTTATAGGCTTCAAATCGTTTCACTGTGTCGTCTGTGTACCAGCCATCTATGTGCCCATCAATTGAGATGTTGTTGTCATCCCAAAATGCAATTAGGTTGCCTAAGCCCCATGTACCCGCTAGTGAGCAGGCTTCATGTGAGATGCCTTCCATTAAACAGCCGTCACCCATGAATACGTAGGTGTTGTGGTCTACGATGTTATGTCCGGGTTTGTTGAATTGGTCTGCCATTAACTTTTCTGCCATGGCGAAGCCAACACCATTGGCAATACCTTGTCCTAGCGGACCGGTGGTGGTTTCAATACCAGGTGCAAAACCATATTCAGGGTGTCCTGCACATTTTGAGTGCAGTTGACGGAATGAGGATAACTGTTCCATGGGTAGGTCGTAACCTGTCAAATGCAACAGTGAGTAAAGCAACATGGAGCCATGACCATTGGATAGAATGAAACGGTCACGGTCTGCCCATTGTGGGCTGCTCGGGTTGTGTTTCAGGTGGTCATTCCACAGGACTTCTGCTATGTCTGCCATGCCCATGGGTGCGCCTGGGTGACCTGATTTTGCTTTTTGTACTGCATCCATGGTTAAGGCACGGATTGCGTTTGCTAAATTACGACGTGAAGACATGTGGTTCTTCTCCTAAAGTATGATTTTTAGTGTTCGTTTTCAGTTCAATTACTGACTTGTCTGTCGCTTTCATTTCTGCTGCTACAGCTTTGTCTGTGTGTTGAGTACTGATCAGTTTTGATAGGGTGAATGAGTGGTCGAAACCACTCATTCACCTATGGCTAGACTTAAAACTATTATTCTAAGTTAGCGTGTCTTTCTCTCATTTCTTCTTCTGCAATGCCTTTCTCCTGGATAATATGAGCGACTGTTGATTCTAAGAATATGAGGGTGGATAGTTCAAATACGGTGCCCATGGGCATGCCTTGAACTTTTTCGTACTTCTCTTCTGATCCAATTTGAAATACTCCGTCAGCTAGTTCGCCAATCGTTGATTTCGCTTTTGATGAGATCAGCATGATGTCAGCGCCTATTTTTTTAGCACTGTTGGTAAAGGCTATGAGCTGTTCTGTTTCGCCTGATCCTGAGATGATGATTAATAAATCACCTGCTCGAATACTGGGCGTAACAATTTCGCCAACTACGCTAACATCATACCCACTATGCACCAACCGCATGGCAAAGAAGTTACCAACAAGTTTTGAGCGACCTGCTCCTGAGATGAAAATTCGCTTTGCTTTATCAAGCATGGCGGTTAGTTTTTCATCATATGTGCTTTCTGTCGCGCCTAAAATATCGGTGATTTTATCTATTACACGTTGTTGATGCATGTTTTTGTCCTTATGCTGCGTCTACTAATTCACGAATTTCACGTGCTGAGTCGGCAGGTGAGGCTGCGCCGTAAATGGCTGCACCAACTACGATGATGTTTGCGCCTGCGCGAACTACGTCTTGGACTGTTGAGTGGTTGATGCCGCCCGCAATTGAGATACGTACGTCTAGTCCTAGTCCTAAAATTTCTTGTAAGTCATTGAACGGTGTTTCGCCCGCTGCTTGTGCATCAAGACCTGTGTGGATACCGACAACTTGCGCACCTGCTTCTACTGTTGCGATTGAACAGCTTGCTTTGTCTTCTACGTTAATTAAGTCAATTTGAGCTTCTGCTCCGTGGGCTTTGGCGGCTTTGATGACACCTGCACAGGTTGCCAGTCCAGATACGCCCAGTACTGTACAGATGTCTGCGCCTGCTGCGTAAAAAGGAGTTGCTTCGTATTCGCCTGCATCCATGGTTTTTAAATCAACTAATAGCAATTTATCTGGGAATCTTGCTCTTAGTTCTTCTACTAAAGGAATGCCGTTATGCTTGATGCATGGGGTACCAATTTCAAAGATGTCAACATAAGGAGCTACCTGATCTGCCAGGGCTACTGTTGCGTCAAAATCTAATGAGTCTAGTGCCATTTGAATTAATGGTGTTGCCATGTTA
>JAGLUC010000273.1 GCA_023134955.1 Methylococcales bacterium
ACACTTAACGGTGACATAGCCTTAATTTTTCATATTTATTGGCTGTCACCATTAAATGCGGAATTTTTAAATGCTTTGATCTTTTAAAAACTCTCTCCTGCTAAAAAATAAAATAATTCAGTTTAGCCAGGAATCGATTATATCCTTAAAAAAAAAATCAGGGTAAATATTGTTACAGTGTCTTTTTTCTTATCAAGTAAGAAAAAAACGCAGTCGGTAGCAATTTCGTCGAGTTAAAAAACAATTGCATAGAATAAGTATATACGCTAGCCTTTCAATATGATTATTTTAGATAAAAACACACCACCCCTACTCCATGATGAGCCTGTGAAAGAACATATTACGCCTATCAAAGCGAGTATTTCTTTTTTTCTTGTGGTATTTCTTATTATTGGTTTGGTTGCTATTCATTTTTTTGTTCTGTATGAGAAAAATCGTGATTTTATTTTATGGCAAGATAAACTGGCTTACCTTACTCAGACTGAGAAAAAATCTATTGATGCTTGGTTTGATGAAAAAATCACTGGTCTACAATCAATTGCTGAAAATCCAACTTTAAAGCTTTATCTATCAAATATTAATAGTCCTTTATCTGCTGATGGAGAGGTACTTTCTCCCCGTGAAAAACGGAGCTATAAGCGTTATTTAAAGGAGCTTTTGATTATTAAGGCTTCTGAATTAAATTTTTCACACACTAATCAACTAATAACAACTACCAATAGAAACCAACAGTTTAAGAACGGTTTAATATTGACTGGTCTTTCGGGTAAGACTATTGTCTCTGGTCATTCTGACTTTCCTTTGCCTTCTTCTATCGCTAAATCCATTCAAGATGGCTTGTTTATTGAGCCTGTTAATATTGAGGAGTTAATTGAAGTGGGTAATCAGCAGTTACGTTTGGCTTTTATCTTACCCATTTTTCCCCCTCAAGTAACGGCTTTTTCCCCTGATGCGCGTGCTATTGCTTATATTATTGCAGTTAAAGATATTGCACCTGATATGAAGCAATTATTGAATAACCGAATTGCAACGCATCAGCATGAAGAGGTTTCTTTAATTCGTAAGAATGGTGAGCAGGTATTATATTTATTCTCTGCTTCTCACCAATTACCAGGCATTAAACGCCAGTTAAGTATTGATACTACAAATTTAGCGGCAGCTTTTGCCTTAAACCAACCTAATATCTTTCAAGAAAAATTAAATTATGCGGGAGAGGCGGTTTTATTTCACAGTGCGGTTTTGAATAACATTCCCTGGACTGTCATCCACAGTACCAACAAAGACTTTGCTTTGGCCGAATCTAATACGCATGCCAATACTTTATACATGGGATTAATTGTTTTATTTTTAGCCTTTATTGCATTAATTGGTTTTATTTGGCGACAAGGGACAAGTCAAAAATATCAAAAAGAATTACATGCTATGGAAAAAATCAATATTGAACTAAATAAACAGAACCAGACTTTAAATTTAATTACCGATAATTTAAGCGACTATGTAATGCTAGTTGATAGCAACCAAACACTAACCTATGCTAATAAAGCCCTGTCTAATATGTTTGGCATCTCAAATGAGAACTTGATAGGACAAAATATTGGGGGCTTACTAAAAAACAGTACTGCCAGACAAATTCAGCATGTTGTTGATTCTAGCCAATCAAGAGATCAATTATTTACGCTTGATGATAATGATAAAACTGTTTTAAAAACCTATCGAATTCCTTTGTTAAATACCGATGAAGGTCTTTCTATGATTGTAGCTACTGATATTTCCTCTACTTTAAAAAGTGAGCAACAAAAAGAAAAAACCATGCAACAAGCAGTGCTTATGCTGACAAAAATATTGGAAAAGCATGATGATTATTCTGCCGAACATTCTGCTCGGGTAAAACAGGTTGCTGTTGCATTGGGGCAAACCTTGCTGTTAAATAAAACCGAATTATTTAATTTAGAGCTATCCGCGAGTTTAATTAATATTGGTAAATTTGATATACCGAGAGAAATTTTACGAAAAAAACAGGCATTAACAGATGAAGAAAGAATTATTGTCGAAGGACATATTTCTCACACTATAAAAATGCTCGAAAATATTAATATTGATCGCCAAATTATTCAAGCAATCTCCCAATCATGTGAACGCTTAGATGGTTCGGGCTACCCTAATCAATTATTAGAAGATGAAATTAACTCACTCGCACGCATTTTGGCTATTGCCAATGCTTTTGTTGCCATGACCAACCCTCGTCCCTGGCGAACTGGAATGGCACAAGCTGAAGCTCTTGATATTTTAATTAATAACCAGGGATATGATAAAAAATTTGCTCTTGCCTTATACAGTTATGTGGAAAATACAGGTGAAATTAAATTTGATAACTCTTAATTCTGGGGCTTGTTGCTCCGTCTTTAAATAATGCAGAGGATCTTTTCTGTGCTAGTGTTTGTTAATTTTTTTGAGTAACTACTCAGCGTATTTGACTCTGCGCTTAAGCCCTCTCTTGCTGGATGCCTACATGGATGTTGGTAAGTAGAGCAATGCAGGAACAATTGCCGAGAGGGTTTGGGTGAGGAGAAGTTGAAATAAACTCTTTTGTTCCTTTTTATTTTTAGAGATGGAGAAAAAAGCCATTTGCAAAAG
>JAGLUC010000274.1 GCA_023134955.1 Methylococcales bacterium
GTGATTGAGAATCTGCGTAACGTCGCCATTATTGCCCACGTTGACCATGGTAAAACTACTTTGGTTGATAAATTATTAGAACAGTCGGGTACTTTCTCAGAGCATGAGCAGTTGAGCGAGAGAATGATGGATTCTAATGATCTTGAAAAAGAACGTGGAATTACCATTCTTGCTAAAAATACAGCGATTGACTGGAATGGTTATCACATTAATATTGTGGATACACCTGGACATGCTGACTTCGGGGGTGAAGTAGAGCGTGTTTTATCGATGGTTGATTCGGTTTTATTATTGGTTGATGCTGTAGATGGGCCTATGCCACAAACTCGCTTTGTCACCCAAAAAGCGTTTGCATTAGGTTTGAAGCCCATTGTTGTGATTAATAAAATTGACCGCCCAGGTGCGCGTCCTAATTGGGTTGTTGATCAAACATTCGATTTGTTTGATAACTTGGGCGCAACTGATGAGCAATTAGATTTTCCTATTATTTATGCATCCGCTATTAATGGCTATGCTGGATTAGAAGAGGATGTTTCAGGTGGTGATATGACACCATTATTTGAAACAGTGGTAGAAAAAGTAGCTCCCCCCACTGTTGATATTGATGCTTCTTTTCAAATGCAAGTAATCAGTCTTGATTATAACTCTTATGTGGGTGTTATCGGTGTTGGACGTATTCAGCGTGGCTCGGTAAAACGCAATATGCCATTAACTTTAGTTGATGTGGAGGGTAATACCCGTAATGGACGTATGTTAAAGCTTTATGGTTTTAGCGGTTTAGAGCGTATTGAAATTGAGAAAGCTCAGGCAGGTGATATTATCGCTTTCTGCGGTATTGACAAATTACAAATATCTGAAACCTTATGTGACCCTGCAAATGTGGAAGCATTACCTAAGTTATCAATTGATGAGCCAACGGTGAGTATGACTTTTCAAGTTAATAATTCACCGTTTGCAGGTAAAGAAGGTAAATTTATTACCACGCGTCAAATCTTTGATCGTTTAGAAAGAGAATTACAGCATAATGTGGCTTTACGGGTTGATACAACCGATGATCCTGATAAATTTAGGGTATCGGGTCGTGGTGAGTTGCATTTATCTGTGTTGATTGAAAACATGCGTAGAGAAGGCTTTGAGATGGGTGTTTCTCGTCCTGAAGTAATCATCAAGGAAATTGATGGTGTTAAATCTGAACCTTTTGAATATGTAACCATTGAAGTGGAAGAACAGCATCAGGGGACTATCATGGAAAAATTAGGTGACCGTAAAGGTGACTTAAAAGACATGGTTCCAGATGGTAAAGGACGTATTCGTTTAGAATATATCGTACCTTCACGTGGATTATTAGGCTTTCAAACAGAATTTTTAACAGCAACCTCAGGTTCTGGATTGTTTTATCATGTATTTGATCATTATGGGCCTTTAAAAGCAGGGGATGTGGGTTCGCGAGTTCGTGGCGTATTAATTTCCATGTCAAAAGGCAAGGCGGTTGATTATTCATTGTATCCATTACAGGCGCGTGGTGAACTGTTGGTGGTAAATGGTGATGAAATTTACGAAGGAATGTTGGTGGGTATCCATTCACGTACCAATGATTTAGTGGTTAACCCAACTAAACCTAAGCCATTAACAAATGTTCGAGCATCAGGAACGGATGAAAGTTTAACCTGTGCAAAAATTCAAAAAATGACTTTAGAGCAGGCGTTGGAGTTTATCAGTGATGATGAATTGGTGGAAGTAACGCCAGAATCAATTCGCTTGCGTAAAATTTTATTAACTGAAAATGAGCGTAAAAGATCAGCTAGAGCGTAATTATTGCTGAATAACTACGACAATTATTTTGTAGAAACAGGAAGAGGGGCTTTAGAGACAGTGAAAGTATAAAGTTTTCGCAGTAATGAAAAAGT
>JAGLUC010000275.1 GCA_023134955.1 Methylococcales bacterium
TTTTTCAAGTAAGAAATCAATTTGTTGCTTTAAACTTTGTATAGCTATTTTATTTTCTGAAGCAGTAATTAATGTAAGAAATAGTTGTAAATAACGTACTGGGTCTTGGTAATTTCCATAATATCTTCGCCCTAATCCACCCTCAAAGACTTTTATTGCTTGCTGTTTTTCATTAAATTGCATTAATACCTTAACGTATTCAACACGTGCAAACATACTGAATGGGTTAACTTTAATCGCTTGATTAAACGCCTTTTTAATTTCCTCAGTCCGGTTTGGGTAGTCTTTTTCAGAGGCTAATAGATATAATTTAGCTCTATTGATATAGATTAAGTGACTGTAAGGGTTTTTATTGATGGCTTCTTTACTAACCTTAATGCCTCGATCAATTAAATATTTTTTCCCATCACTGGTTAAGTTATTTTCTTTGTTATATAAAAGGTTAATATAAAGACCAAGTTGTACTGCCAGTATGCTTTCTTTATAACTTGTTAATTGATGAGCCGTTTCTGCTTCATCCAAAGCAATTAGTTTGTTTTTATAGGGTGTGTATATTTTTTTTATACTAAGCGCATTGACACTAGTAAAATAAATTAAAGTTAAACTTAAGATACTTAATAGAGAAAAATAGCCAACTGGAGTGGTTGCTTTACTGGCTTGAAATAAAATATTATTTCTAGCCGTTACATTATTAAGTCGTTGCGTTAGTACGCCTATATAAAGTCCTAACAGAAGTAGGGGGGCTGGCTGGTATAGATTAAAAGTAAAAAACGAATGGATAAAGACAGCTATACAGGCAGAGATTAAGCCTAAAGACAGCAGCTTCTCATCTTGGTTTTTTGTTAGTGTATAAAGCTTTCTGGCAGAGACTAAGAAAGCAAATACAAATCCTATAAAGAGTAAGAAACCAACTGGACCGAGCTCAATAAGAAATTGAAAATAATCATTATGCACATATTGACCCAGATCAGGTGCATCAATATGCCGGTATTGTGGGAATAGCCAATGAAACATATTCAGCCCCCAGCCAAGAAAGGGCTGATCTTGAAACATTTCCCAGCCAGAAGCCCAAAGATCTCCTCGTCCGCTAGATATATGGTTTATGTTTGTGCTTAATGTTCGCTGCGTTAGGCGTTGTACGTTTGCGCCTCCATTTATTAAATCTGCACTAATGTAGCCTGCACTTAGGTAACTTAATAATTTAATAAACTGGCTAAGCGGTTGCTTGAAGAGTCTTAAATGTATTAATAAAAAAAATAAACCGATGGTTAACCCAAGTACTGCTCCGCGAGAGACGGTTAGGGATATAATAAAAGTGCCTATGAATAATATTGCACCAGAAATAAGTTGATTTTCTTTATTAATCCCTTTGCTTAGAAATTTAGCGCAAATAGGTAATAAAATCATGCATATAAATATAGCATTGGTGTTTTTGTTGGCAAAAAAACCAGGTGCCTGGAGGCTGGGTAGTAAAAAAAACCGTTGCTGAGTTGCTTTCCAAAAAATAGCTAATAGTAAAAAAACAAGAAAACTGTGAAAATATTTTTGCTGATTACTATTGCTCCAAAAACCGAGAATAAAAGCAAGTGGAAAAAGATAGAACATTGATAGTGCGCTATAACTATCACTGGGGACTGGGGACCATAATAACGAGCTGGCAGCCAAAAAAACAAATAAGATAAATAATATGAAGTGACTGTTATTTGGGAGGGTAATGTTTTTCTTATAGGAAGAAAATAACTTGTAGAGAATTATTGAGCTTAATATAAAAAAAGCTGCAATAAAGTAGAGGTAACTGTGGCTAAAGTTTCTAACATTAGTGGCTAAAAACAAACTAAAACAAACTAAAACAGAAAATAAAACATCTTGTAATATAATTTTAGGCATAATTTTTCCCATAAAAAAAGCCCCTATTATAGGGGCTTTTCTGTTGTTAATTATTTATTAACAATTAACGACATTCAGCAGGTACATATTTTGTTGGTGAACCAGCACAATCCCAGGTTATTATTCCACTACTCGCAAGCGTTGGTGTTAGAGTTAGAGAAGCACTTCCACCTTTAGTATTCATCTCAATTAAAATTTCACCAGTATTGGCTGTACATGCGTTAGTAACAACATTACCAGCAAAACCTGAATTAAAACCTCTACAAGCATCCATACCAGCACCACCAATGCCACCGTCATCAGCAACATTCTCTGCTATCAATGCTTTACCACCTGATGCTAAAGATAAGCCTTCTGTTACTCTTGCACGAACCATATAATCTTGATAAGCAGGTAAGGCGATAGAAGCTAAAATACCAATAATCGCTACTACGATCATTAGTTCGATTAAGGTAAAACCTTGTTGATTTTTCATGATATTTCCTCTGTTGTGTGAAAAAATTTTAATTACAATTTGAATAAAGCAGGATGCGTGCCAAATTTTTTCAAATCCTTTTAAAATTTTTTTATGCTTCAAATTTCTGTTTGTTAATAATGCTTTATTGTCTTTTCCTGTTAGAGAGTCTTAACAGATATAGTTAATTGAATGGATTTTAAAAGGGAATTATTTTTGTTAATAAGCCTAAAATCAGCATCTAGTGACAAAATTCGTCACTAGATGGTTCGACAATAACCTATTCACACAATATTGACAGGCTACTGGCTGTGTAAAGAGGGTTTGGCTGGGAGGTTTAAAATAACTATTTCTTTGGAGTAAATCAATTCTATTGACCCCAATGCCATTAAGTTAAGCAAACTGAAATAGGATGTG
>JAGLUC010000276.1 GCA_023134955.1 Methylococcales bacterium
ACACAGCGACCACATAATTCAGGATGTTCCTTATGCTCACCCACATCATGACGGTGATGCCAGCAACGGCTACATTTTTGCTGTTCAGAAGCCGTTACTTTTAGACGAATGCCTTCTATTTCAGTCTGAATAGCATCCTCTGGACAGGATTTTTCATCTGCCAATGTAGCCGCTGAGGTAATAAAGATAAAATGTAACTCGGTTGACAATAAGTTCAGCACAGAAAAATAGGCTTCATTACAATACAACTCAACTTCTGCATTAAGCGATGACCCTACTTCGCCTCTTGATCTGACTTGCTCAATCTCTTTGCTTACAGCAGTACGCACTTGCATGATTTGATCCCAAAATGCCCTATCCATTTCAGTTTTTAAATCAAACTGAAATAAACCTTCATACCATGTTTCCAGGAAAATGGAATCACTGCGCTGACCTGGAATATGTTGCCAGATTTCATCTGCAGTGTAACTGGTAATCGGTGCTAACCAACGCGCCAATGCCTCAATTACATGATACATAGCTGTTTGGGTAGAGCGACGCGCCAGACCCTCTGATTTGGCGGTATATTGACGATCTTTAATAATATCTAAATAGAAACTGCCTAAATCCATAGCGCAGAAATGATGCACTTTTTGGTACACATGTTGAAAATGGTAAGTTTCATAAGCATTGATAACATCTTGCTGTAATTGATGCGCCCTATCAACCACCCATCTGTCTAATGGCAACATATCTTTAGCATCTACCAAGTCAGTCGCAGGGTTAAAGTCGTTTATATTAGATAACAAGAATCGGGCAGTATTTCTTAAGCGCCGATAACCATCTGAGGTGCGTTTTAAGATTTCATCAGAAACATTCATTTCACCACGATAATCTGTTGCAGACACCCATAATCTAAGCACATCAGCACCTAGGTTTTTCATAATGCTTTGCGGTGCAACTACATTGCCGCTGGATTTGGACATTTTTTTGCCATCTGCATCTACGGTAAAGCCATGCGTTAATACCGCTTTATAAGGCGCAACATCATTCATCGCTACCGATGTTAATAAGGATGATTGAAACCAGCCTCGATGTTGATCTGAACCTTCTAAATATAAATCAGCAGGGAATTTTAATTGCTCTCTTCGCTTTAATACCGCTGCATGAGTTACCCCTGAATCAAACCAGACATCCAGGGTATCCTGCATTTTGTCATAATGTTCTGCATCATCACCAATCAGTTCAGAGGCTTCTAATTCAAACCATGCTTCAATACCTTTTTGTTCAATGCGTAAAGCCACTTGTTCAATTAATTCGGCAGTATGTGGATGTAATTCACCTGACTCTTTATGCACAAATAAGGTAATCGGTACACCCCATGTCCGTTGACGTGAAATACACCAGTCTGGGCGACCTTCTATCATGCTTTCAATTCGTGCTTGCCCCCAATCAGGAACCCATTGCACTTGCTTAACTTCATTTAAAGCCTGTTCACGCAATTTATTTTTATCCATAGAGATAAACCATTGTGGCGTTGCTCTAAAGATAATCGGGGTTTTATGTCTCCAACAATGTGGATAGCTATGGAGAATAGCCTCATGATGCGCTAATGCATTATTCTGTTTTAATACTTCAATCACATGTTCATTAGCATTAAATACATGTTCACCAGCAAAAAATTCAGTATTGGGTAAGAACACACCATTGCTATCCACAGGATTATCAATCGGCAAACCATTTCTTACGCCAACTACATAATCGTCTTGACCATGACCTGGAGCAGTATGTACAGCACCTGTACCTGCATCGGTAGTGACATGATCAGCTAAAATAATCGGCACTTGACGATCATAAAAAGGATGTTGTAATAACTGTTTATCTAATGCGCTACCTTTGCAATAAGCAATAACATGATGATCGCCCACACCATAGCGCAACATGGCATCTTTTAATAACACCTCAGCAACCACTAAACGCTCTTGTTTGCCATTAATGTCACATTGAACCATTGCATATTCTAATTCAGGGTTTAATGAAACCGCCTGGTTAGCTGGTAATGTCCAAGGTGTGGTAGTCCAAATAACTACCGATAAGGGCCCTTGACCTTCATGCTCCGGGGCATGATGACAAGCCGCCATAAAAGCAGCTTCATCTATAACATTAAATTTTACGTCAATGGCAGGTGAGTGCTTATCCTCGTATTCTACTTCGGCTTCTGCCAATGCAGAGCCACAATCCGTACACCAATGTACTGGTTTAGAGCCCTGGTTTAAATGACCTTTACTAGCAATCTTACCTAATGAACGGACAATATCTGCCTCAACATCAAAGTTCATGGTTAAGTAAGGGTTATCCCACTCGCCAAAAATACCTAAGCGAATAAATTCTTCTTTCTGCGCTTTAACTTGTTTTTCAGCATATTGTCGACATTCTTTACGAAAGATTGTGGGTGAGACTTTAACCCCTGCTTTGCCGATTTTTTTCTCAACCATTAACTCAATTGGCAAGCCATGACAATCCCAACCCGGTACATAAGGCGCATCAAAACCGCTAAGTGTTTTTGATTTAATAATAATATCTTTTAAGACTTTATTAACCGCATGACCAATATGAATCGCACCATTGGCATAAGGTGGGCCATCATGCAAAATAAATTGTGGCTTGCCAGCAAACTCATCCCGAATTTGTTGGTATAAATTCGCCTGATTCCATTTTTTTAAACGCTCAGGCTCGCGTTGAGCCAAGTTCCCCTTCATTGGAAAAGCTGTTTTAGGTAAATTAAGTGTTTTTTTATATTCCATCTTTTTAGCTTTATATGCGATTAATTCGGTTAATTTTGTAAATGTGTAAAAATTCTGTTCTTTGCAAGTGAGGCTTTAGCCTCGCTTGGCTCGGGCTGGGCTGAAGTCTCACTTCCTGATATTAATAGCAAAAAATTGTTTTGCGATCATAATATCTTTTTCTATTTGTTGTTTAAGCTCATCAAAAGACTGAAAACGAACTTCATTTCTGATTTTTTGCTTAAAATGGACTTCTACATACTTTCCGTATATTTCCTGGTTAAAATCAAATAGATGTGTTTCTAAAATGACCTTTTCTCCTCCATCTACGGTAGGACGTGTCCCTACGTTGGCAATGCCTTGTACTTCTTTGTGGTCAATTCCCGTCATAGTGACAGCAAATACACCAGCTATGGGTGTGTTTTTTCTAAACATTTGAATGTTAGCGGTAGGGAAACCAATGGTTCGTCCACGCTTATCGCCATGAGCAACTCGTCCGCAAACAGAGTAATCTTGTCCTAGCATTAATTTTGCTTTGGTTAAATCACCCAGCCCCAAAGCATCCCTAATTAATGTACTGCTTACTCTATCTTTTTGCACATAATATGACTGAGTATCTTCAACTTCAAAGCCAAATAATTGGCCTTTTTGTTTGAGCATTGCAAAGTTGCCACATCGGGCTTTGCCAAAGTGAAAATCATCGCCAATAACAAGATGTTTAACATTTAGTTTAGCAACTAAAAAATCGCTAATAAAATCATTTGCCTCATAATCTGCAAATTGTTGGTTAAACTTAACAATTAATAGCTTATCAACTGGTAATGATTGAAACTGAATAACCTTTTCTCTTAAACGCATTAAGCGAGAAGGGGCGTTTTCTGCAAGAAAAAACTCTAAAGGTTGTGGCTCAAATAGCATGATTACAACAGGTAAATTAACTGCTTTAGCTTTCTTTGCCAGTTTTTCAATAACTTTTCTATGGCCGATATGAACGCCATCAAAGTTCCCTATGCTTAAAACACACCCTTTTTCTATAGGTTTAAGGTGAGTTAATCCCCTAATTAAATGCATAGATGACTTTAATATTAAAAACCCGTTAGTTTAACATTAACTAGCCATTAAATTCACTTCAATGATTTAGAGAGCTTTTATTGAGATAACAGATAGCACTTTGAGTGTAAAAAACGCTAAAATATAAAGGTTTTCTGGATTATAGTGGTTAAGTTTTTATGTCGTCAAAAATGAATCAATTGTTTACTCAGGTTCACAATGTTCCACAAGTGCCTAAAGTGGTGCAAATACTGATTAATCAATTTAATGATCCGAATGTTGATATGAAAGATATTGCCAGAAATGTTGAAAAAGAGCAGGTAATTTCTTTAAAAGTTTTACGGCTGGTTAATTCAGCCTATTTTGGGTTATCCAAAAAAGTTGCCTCAATTGAGAAGGCAGTTGTTGTTTTAGGAATGGGGCAGTTAAGAACATTGGTCATCGCTTCTGGAATTGTAAGTGTAGCTCCTAAGGTTGATGGTTTTAATATTAAACAATTTTGGCAGGATAGTTTTTGCACGGCAAGTTATGCCAAATGGCTGGCTGTAGAGACTCGATTTGGTGCAGATGCCGATATTACCTTTACCGTCGGCCTGATTAGTGATTTAGGACGTATTTTAATTCACTTAGGACTTCCTAAAGAAGCAGAAGAAATTGAACAACGAGTAAGTGATAATCATCCACGTCCTTTTGTAGAGAAAATGCGTCTGGGGTTTACCAGTCAAGAAGTATCTGGTGAACTTTGTAAATTATGGAAATTTTCAGATGATTTAATTATTCCGGTCACGCGATGTGGAGAGCCATTATTAATTGAACCAGTTTCTAAAATAGCCTGTATTGTTTTTATTGCTCGCTATTTAAGTAACTGTAAAAGGCTAAACATAGGGCATGATGCTATATTGCAAGGCATGCCAATGGATGTAATTGCACAACTTGGCGTGCCAACTGGTTTTTTTACAGAAAGGCTGGCAACTATAATGGCTTTAGAATCTGGTTTAGAGGGCTTGCTAGATTGAGAGCTTTGTTTTTGAAACTAATTTACTTTTTCAGCTGCAATCTTAGCTTTAAAATAGGTTCATAATATGTTTTCCAAGCAAGTTTTTGATCAGGACTGTAGAGCATGTCAACGACTTGATGATTTTTTATCTGAAGTTAAACAAAAATACCCCGACTATCATGCATGTCCTGTTGCGCCATTTGGTGATAAAAATGCAAAATTATTGATTGTTGGACTGGCACCGGGAATGCATGGGGCAAATGCTACAGGTAGACCTTTTACAGGTGATTATGCAGGGTTGCTATTATATGAAGCCTTATTTGATTTTGGCTATGGCAATCAAAAGAATTCAGAATCATTGGATGATGGTTTAAAGTTAACAGGCTGTCGTATTACCAATGCTGTTAAATGTTTACCACCACAAAATAAGCCTACAGGCACAGAAATTAATTTATGTAATCATTTTTTAGCAGCAGAAATTAAAATGTTGCCAGAAAAAGCAGTCATCATGGTTTTAGGCAGTATAGCTCATCAATCTGTATTAAAAGCTTATGGATTAAAGCTAAGCACGGTTAAATTTGGGCATAATAAGGTGCATGAACTGCCTGATGGGAAAATGCTGGTTAGCTCTTATCATTGCAGTCGCTATAATATAAATACTAAACGCTTAACTAAAGAAATGTTTACCGATGTTTTTGAAACGATTAGTCGCTTAGGAGTGAGGGTTCAATAACTTCCGAATCTTAATTTGTCTTTTTACTCCATTCAAAGGCAAATAAAACCGTTATGTAGTCTATTACGGGCCTATTTTAAATACCCCAGTGAAATGAAACCCCTACGCCATACTTCCAAATTTATTAAATCCTCACTCCTTAGAACAATCAATATTTAATAATGACACAAGCAGATTTTGAGATAAAAGATTTTTTAAAGAATCTGACTAAACGCCCAGGCATTTATAAAATGCTTAATGCCAAGGCTGAAATTATCTATATTGGTAAAGCAAAAAACCTTAAAAATCGCGTTTCCAGTTATTTTAGAACAAAAACAGCATCACCTAAGCAACAGGCGATGGTGGCTAAAATTGTCACTATTGAAGTAACAGTAACGCATACAGAAGGTGAGGCATTATTGCTGGAGAGCCAGCAAATTAAACGCTATAAACCCCGATACAATATTTGTCTCAGGGATGATAAATCCTATCCTTATCTATTTATCTCCAGTTACCATGACTTTCCTCAAATCAGCTTTCACCGTGGAGCTAAAAAAAAACGGGGAAAATATTTTGGGCCTTACCCTAGTGCAGGTGCGGTAAAAGAGACCTTAAAATTACTGCAAAAAATATTTCCAGTCAGACAGTGTGAAGATTCCTACTATAACAATCGTACAAGACCATGTTTACAGCATCAAATTGAGCGTTGTACTGCGCCATGTGTGGGGTTAATTGATAAGGAAAATTATGCTGTAGATATAGAAAATACTATTTTATTTTTGGAAGGGAAGAGTGATCTATTAATTAATCAATTAATAGATAAAATGGAAATGGCATCAAATGATCTTGAGTTTGAGAGAGCGGCGGTTTTTCGTGATCAAATTACCCGCCTAAGAACAGTACTGGAAAAGCATTTTGTACATGGTGAAAAAGGAGACGTGGATATTATTGCTTGTGCAAGCAGAGCTGGAGTTGCCTGTGTGCAGGTATTTTTTATTCGTAATGGACAAAACTTAGGCAATAAACTGTTTTACCCTAAAATAACCGATGAGTTTAGTTCTAATAATATATTGCAGGCCTTTATCCCACAGTATTATTTAGAAAGACAAGTGCCTTATGAATTGATTGTTAGTCATGTTATGGAAGAGGCAGCGCTTTTAGCTGAAGTGCTAACAAAGCAAGCTAAGCATTCAGTTGTTATTTCAACTAATGTCAGGTCTGATCGTGCAAAATGGTTGCAAATGGCTGAAGTTAATGCGGAAAATTCATTGTTAAGCAAGTTATCTGATAAACAAGGCATGTATGCGCGTTTTTTAAATTTACAGGAAGAGCTGGGCTGTAAAGAATT
>JAGLUC010000277.1 GCA_023134955.1 Methylococcales bacterium
TGTGAATCACCTTTAAAAAGGTCTGCGATTGATAATTCTGATTGATATGTATTCAGCATGGTTAACAAATTTTTAAAAGTCGTCTATAATCAAAAGGATGTTTCTAAAGTCTAAGAATTATCTTAAACTTTAGACCCTATCTTGAATAACTTCAAATTTATTTAAAGTGTATCTTGATAAGTATGTTGAAGAAAAAAAATAATAATTAAGAGATGGTTGGATGTATGGTTGTTTCTGGCAAATTAAAAGAAAAAATAATAATAATAGCTGAGAACGATAAAAGTTTAGCAAATGAAATAAGCCTACATCTCAATGAGCATGGCTTTTCTAATATTAGATTGGCGGAAAATGGATCGCAGATCTATGAGATTTTAAGATCCTATTATACTGAACCCGAAAAAATAGGTTTGATCATCGTAAATGATGCACTATCTCAGTGTGATGTTAGAGAAATGTGTATGACATTATCAAATGATGATGGTTTCTCTGTTGTTCCCTGTATTGTTCTTTGTTCTGACAAGCAAAATGGAAGCAATGTATGTTCTGGTGTTTGTGAGCATAGAGAAAAGTGCCTAAGCTATAAATTAACAAGCCCTGTTGATTATTCAGAGCTTTTAATTGTTGTCGGATTTCAGTTAAACATGACGCATGAGCGCTTGCTTCGGCACAAGCAGGAAGAGCGTTTAATTAATGAATTAGCAGAAAGAAAGGTGGTTGATGCCAAGTTGAAGTATATAGTTGTTCATGATGAGTTGACTAATTTACTTAATCGTCAAAACTTTGAACGTCAGTTAAGATTAATTCTTAATCGAAGCAATATACGTCAGCAAAACAGTGCCTTACTATTTATTGATATTGATCGTTTTAGTTTGATTAATGAAATAGAAGGCTTTGAAGTTGGTGATAAACTGCTGATAGAAATTGTAGCCATCATAAGAAAAGAAACCACTAAAAATGATTTATTTGCCCGTATTGGATCTGATGAGTTTTGTCTGTTTTTAGAAGATAGAACGGCTAAGGAAATGAAACAATTTGCTGATAAAATCAGACAATTAGTTTACGACTTTAGATTTTTTACCGGAGATGTCTGTTACAGTACATCTCTTTCTATTGGTATTTCAAGACTTAGCGCAATAACCGCTGTTTACCATCCTAATGAACTGATCTCCCGGGCTCGCCAGGCATGTATATTAGCCAAGGAAAATGGTCGTAATATGGTTTGGGAATATAATGAAAAAGATTTCTCTGTACAAGAAAGGCATAGGGACATTTATTGGGTGCCTTTAATTAGAAAGGCTCTGTTAGAAAAGGATTTTTTCCTGGTTTTTCAGCCAGTTGTTGATTTATTAGATGGTCGTATTTCTCATTATGAAGTTTTAATTAGAATGAGATGGTTGGGAAACGAGGTGATTACTCCTGATAAGTTTATTCCTGTTGCTGAGCGTATGGGATTGATTCATAGTATTGATCAGTGGGTAGTTGAAAAATCGATTGATTTTCTAGCTGATTTACCTGGCTCTATGTCAGATGTTTCATTGGCAATTAACCTTTCTAGTGTTGCCTTTCAAGACCGAACATTGCTACCTACCATAAAAGAAAAATTAGAACTCAGCTGGGTTGATGCCAAGCGGATTATCTTTGAGATTACAGAAACTTCAGCGGTTGAGAATTTTGAACATACCCGGGAAATGATTACAAAGATACGGACATTAGGCTGTAAATTTGCCCTGGATGATTTTGGTGCAGGTTTTTGTTCTTTTAACTACCTGAAAAGCTTTCCTGTTGATTTTGTCAAAATTGATGGGCAGTTCATACAAAACATGATTAATGATGAGACTGACCAGATTTTGGTAAAGTCTATGGTGGAAATTGCCACAAAATTAGGTAAAAAAACCATCGCAGAGTTTGTTGAAGGACCGGAGACCATTGAAAAACTAAGGGAAATAGGGGTTAACTTTGGGCAAGGGTATATTCTTGGTAAACCAAAAAAAAATATATTGTCCAGTAATATTATCCCATTACCCATGTTAAGCGATGAAGCAGATAAGCAAATACAGGGACATTTTCATCAAGTAATAGTGAAAAATTGATATTTTAACAAGCATTTTGTTAGATAATAGCAATTTTTAAAGTTTCATGGCTATAAATAAGCCACAGCTTGATTATATTTAGTACATTTGTTTGACAGTGTTTATTTAGGTTATGGATATTGATTGTTGTAAGTGAGGCTAAAGCCTCACTTACTAAGTAAAAATTTCAGGTTAATCTGTGGTAAGTTCGTAGCCATGTGTAGTTTTGATGTCATTTTTTAGTTTATGCCTAAGAAAATAAAAAAAAGTAAAAGTAGAAAAAAAAAGATTGCTGTACAGCGTATGCATGTGTTTAAAAAATTTGTTTTAACTGCTTTTGCTATCTTTGTTGTTATTTTTTTATCCTATCTCGGCTATCTTGATTATACCGTTCGACAACAGTTTGAAGGAAAACGCTGGTCTATTCCTGCACGGGTTTATGCCAGTCCTGTCGAAATTTATAGTGGATACCCGATAACGGCTTCAAAGTTTGAAGATTTATTGCAGCAATTGCATTATCGACTAGATTATCGTCTTTCTTCTGAAGGCACTTATTTCAAAAAAGATCAGCAAATTAATATAAAAACCAGAAAGTTTGATTTCTGGGATATACGCCAGCAAAGCCAACAATTAAAAGTGAGTTTTACTGAACACAGTATTACAAATATTATTAATTTGAATAGTGCAAAAGAAATGCCCATTATCAGGATGGAACCTATTCAGATAGGTAGTTTTTACCCCACTAGAAAAGAAGACCGTATTCTAATCAAGCTGGAAGATGCACCAGAAGCTTTGGTGCAAGGTTTGTTAGCAACGGAAGACCGCGATTTCTATAATCATTTTGGGGTATCATTCAAAGCGATAGCCAGAGCACTATGGGCAAATATCAGAGCGGGTGGTGTAGTACAGGGCGGTAGTACAATTACCCAGCAATTGGCAAAGAACTTTTACTTATCATCTGAAAAACGTTTGTGGCGAAAAATTAATGAAGCGTTGATGGCATTGATTTTAGAATATCATTATCAGAAAGATGAGATTCTTGAAGCCTATTTAAATGAAATATTTCTAGGGCAGGATGGAGCCAGTTCGGTTCATGGTTTTGGTTTAGCCAGTAAATTTTATTTTGGTCAGTCATTAGAAAAACTCCCTCTACATAATGTTGCTACCTTAGTCGCTTTGGTTAGGGGGCCATCTTATTATGATCCTCGACGTTATAAAACCAGAGCGGTTAAGCGGCGTAATCTGGTGTTAGATGAAATGCATCGTCAAGAGTATATTACCAAGAAACAAATGATGTCAGCCAAGCGAAAAAAGCTTAGCATTATTTCACGTACCCATCGATCTGTTAATCGTTATCCTGGTTTCCTGGATTTAGTAAAAAGACAGTTAAGACAAGAATATAAAGAACAAGACTTAACCTCGGAAGGCTTAAGAGTATTTACTACGCTTGATACTTCAGTGCAAAATAAGTTAGAGAAAGCAATTTCTCAAAAGTTAAAACAATTAGAACAAAGGTCTAAAAGTAAAAAACTGCAAACGGCAGTAATTGTGACTCGCCGGGATGGTGGAGAAATTGTTGCTTTGGCGAGTGGGCGAGATCCAAGAGGAGTTGGATTTAATAGGGCACTGGATGCAGTTAGACCAATAGGTTCCTTAATAAAACCAGTGGTTTATTTAACTGCTTTAGAATATCCAGATAAATACACCATAACCACAAAGGTGAGTGATACTGCAATTGAAATTAAGAGTGAAAAAGGTAAACTTTGGCAGCCAAAAAATTATGATGGTATAGAGCATGGCGAGGTGGAGTTTCATACAGCCTTGGCAAAATCTTATAATTTGGCGACTGTTCATATAGGGATGGATGTAGGGATTGCCAGAATAGCTAAAACCTTAAGAAACCTTGGTGTGAGCCGACCTGTTAATTTATTTCCTTCCTTTTTGTTAGGCGCTTTAGCTTTAACGCCTTTGGAAGTGACACAAATGTATCAGACTTTAGCGGGTGATGGTTTTGCCACTCCCTTACGCTCTATTCAAACAGTCATTGCTGCCGATGGAGAAAGACTACAGAGTTATCCTTATACAGTGAGGCAGACAGTTGCTCCAGAAGCCACTTATATAACCAATAAAATTTTACAAGAAGTGATGAATACTGGCACAGGTCGCTCAGCTTATCATTATCTGCCTAAAGATTTTGGACTGATAGGTAAGACAGGGACAACAAATAAACTACGAGATAGCTGGTTTGCTGGTTTTAGTGGTGATTATTTATCTGTCGCATGGGTAGGGAGGGATGATAATAGACCTTCTGGCTTAACTGGTGCAAGTGGAGCATTACAGGTTTGGAGTGCTTTAATGCGAGAAATTTCTACTCAGGCGGTTAGTCTTATCCCCCCAGATAATATAGAAATGAACTGGATAGATCCCACAAATGGATTGCTTGCCAATGAAGCGTGTGAGGGAGCTATTGAATATCCTTATATAAGAGGTTCAGCACCTGAACAGGAATCACCTTGTGTCTCATCTGGTATAAATAAAGTAAAAACCTGGATGAATGATCTTTTTGCAAGATAGTTTTAACTGCTGGTTTGTTCAGTTAAAATTCATACAGGTGGCTTTAATCTATTGTTCAACAGCATTTAGGAACGTGCACAAAATAACTTCAACAACTGACTTGTCTTTTTGTCTCTCTTCTTCGTTGTGGCAACAGTTACGTAGCTTGCTATGCGCCTGTTTCCACGCCTTGAAGACAAACAAAAA
>JAGLUC010000278.1 GCA_023134955.1 Methylococcales bacterium
ACCCAAAAAAGGCCGTCGCTACGCCGGGCGCCCCGTAAAAAGCACGGGGTCCCCATTGATGTATTGCCGATACCATGCTGTGAAAAAACTCGCAGAAAACGCTCAGACAGTTTTCACAGAAAACTCATGATATCGGCAATACATCAATGGCTTGGCTAATGCGAAGATAGGTCAAAAACGGCGGTATTTGCGTAGGGTGGGATAACGTTTACATAACCAGCGGCGCTTTTCGCCGTCTGCGTTGATGTGTTTGTTAGCTGTTACACGTTCTGAATTAAGCAGACAGACTAGTTAGGAAAGCAATCATCAACCCTTTCAGGCTTATCATCATTCAATGTATTCAAATACTCAACCAGCTGATATACAGTTGTTAAAGGATTGTCAGAGAAGGGTGTAATTCTTCCATTATCTCGTATATAGGACTCTACTAGTTTTTTAGCGTTTATTATGGCTGTTTCCTGCAGGCCAACAGTAAGCTGATAAACATCCTGTGAGGCTTTACTGTAATCTATTTTAAATTCATCTCTAAATATTCTATCTAACTTTTTATTTAAATCAGCTCTGCTGGTATGTGCGGTAATCGAAGTAAAATGCAATAGAATCCATAATTCATACGCCTCATTTGAAATGGCGACACATATATCTAAATCCTTTGCTCTTTGAATGGCTCCGTTTATTTGATCCTTAGTGTAATCATCCTTATCAATGACGACCCATTTTTTTTCATATATATTCTTTTTCTCAGTGAGGTGGCTTACAATTGCTTTAACTACGCTTCCTGGGTCGGTACCGATATGCTTAGCAAATATTACCTCACCACTTAAATTTTTATCTTGCACAAGTTTTTCAAAATAAAACCTAGATGATTTTGTATCTTCTAAAGAAATCAAAACCTCCTTTTTTTCTACTCGTTGCTTTTTTGTATTTCGTGATTTCCTATTTTTATGGAAGCGGCCATTAGACATCGTTTACCTCATGCGCTAACGAGCTAATATGAGGAGTGGCGCCAAACTTTCCATCTAGGTAGTTCTTTTCTAATACTAAATCATCTCTTGTTTTTCCTTTCCCATATTCTACTAGAGAGTATAATTCGCTCTGCCCTAAAACGCTTTTTTGCGTAAACCAGATTTGATCTCTTCTGAATAATTTTTGATTTAAAAGATTAGTATCATGTGTTGTAAAAATCAGTTGAGCATTATTTTGGTTTGTTTTACTAGAGTTGAAAAGTTTAATTATTGCTTCTACTAATTCAGTGTGCAAACTATTGTCAAGCTCATCAATAATAAGTACATTTCCGCTTTCTAAGGTATCAATAATAGGTGCGGCCAATGCTAGTAGTTTTTGCGTTCCATCAGACTCAAAACCTAAGTCAAAGGTTTTCATTTTGTAGAATGTATCATCCTTGTTATATTGAATATGCTCCGTCTTAATAGTAGACGTTCCATCTTCTTTGATTTTATCAAGAATAAACTCTGGAAGTTCTTTTAAGTTAGGATCTATTTTTATTAGCTCATCAAATGAAACATGACTTTTTGATATATCAAAAATACCAACATCTGCGCTTTTGATTAAAGAAACTATTTTATCTTTAAACTCGCTATCATCTAATTTTGAAAAGCTATAGTTTTGAAACATCTCCGATTTAGTGTTTGATAAAACATTTAATTTATTCATCCATTTGACTATTGCTTCAGATGTTTCACCATTAAATTGAGCTACAACAGTTAAGAAAAGTGCATTGTCTCTTGTTTTGTCTATAAGTTTATCGCCTTCCTTAAAGTTAGAGCTTATGGATATCTCATCTCCATCTCTTTCAAAAAGAGGCGTATATCTAGCTCGAGATTTAAGGTTCTTTTGGAACAGCCAC
>JAGLUC010000279.1 GCA_023134955.1 Methylococcales bacterium
CGACCTTGCTCGGCCGCACACCCCTCGATTTACAGAAAACCTATAAAAATTTTTAGAACTTTTGGAACAATTAATAGAAGTTAATTTTCTAATAATAATTGGGGGTTAGTTATTTTATTTTGTATCTTATACATTAAAGAAAATATGCTCCTTGCTGATATCTGGACAAAGCGATATAGTCTGCTTAGAATTTAAATATTTATTTTGTAATTTTGAATAGGAAAAGATAATGACAATAGTTGAAGGTATTGAAAATAAGGTTGAAAAACTTTCACTAAAAGAGTTATCTGAATTTCGGCTTTGGTTTGCAAAATATGATGCAAATGCCTGGGATGCACAAATTGAAGCAGATGCAGGCGCTGGAAAACTGGATGATTTGGCAAAAGAAGCACTTGCAGAATACGAGTCAGGAAAGGCTCGAGAAATTTGAAACATTACGCATCTACCAAATTTTGGGGATATTTCGATTCTTTACCATCTGAAGTTCAAAAGCTTGCACGTCAAAATTACTCGTTGTTAAAAGAAAACCCATATCACCCATCTTTGCATTTCAAAAAAGTCAGTCATGGTCGTTATCGTAGTGTTCGAATTGGGCTACATTATCGAGCAATTGGTATTCCAGTACCCGATGGCATCCAGTGGTTTTGGGTTGGAACACATGCTGAATATGACAAGTTATTAAGTTAGCGAAAAATAAACTTGAATTCACAATGTTCGGTTAGGAGAAAGAGAGCAGGGACGACCACGAGATTAAAAAGAAAAAACAAAGTGAATAGTCAGGGTAAAAGTATAATTTAATCTTGAATTGAGAAACTAACCTGATGTTGCTCCAAGTTTTTATAATCGGGTAAGAGCTGGTTTCTCTCAAGCTCTCCCCAGGTGAGTAGCCCAAAGGAACCTCCCCTTCAGGCTCTCTCAGAACCGTACGTGAACCTCTCGACTCATACGGCTCCCATCGTTCAGCCATTTTTGTACAAAACATCCCAATGGACAAAAGTATAAGGCTGTCTCTCAGCAATTTGTCTCAACCATTTTGTTGCCTTTCGTTGATGCCCCCTTAACTTTTTATACTTGCGGGTTGCCCAACGCACTAATCGCCAATTTATGTGATCAAGAATTTCAAACATTGCAGAAGGATTGAACCGCCC
>JAGLUC010000028.1 GCA_023134955.1 Methylococcales bacterium
CGTATGGAGCATGCTCGTGGGTCAACTGCTGGCGGAACGGGTACTGGTGTTGGAACTGATATTCTGACTAGTGAAGTAGATCAAGATGCTTTCTATTTTGGTGGAGCGATTGATTTTAATATGAATAATGATCTGTTTGGCATGATGGATGATACTTCTTTTGGTATTGAATTAGGCATTGAATATTCTGAGTTGAGTGAGAGAGAAGAGAGTGGTTTAACTAGAGCCATTACTACATTGGATTCATTAACTACTGGGGGTAGTACAGTTGGTGCTGGAAACTTGCAACAATCTGTAACAGTTAATATGCTAAGAATTAGTGCTGCACCTAAAGTCAAATTCATGCACGGTAGTAAATTAAGACCTTGGATTATTCCTATTGGTTTGGATATTAATATTATCAGTCCTCCATCTGACGCGGTAACTGTACTGAATACGGGTATGCAGTTTGGTGCAGGGGTTGATTATGAAGTTCTTCCTGGTATTATTGCAGGTTTGGATGGTCGTTATCACATGTCTCCAGATGACATTGATGGTGTAAATATTGATGGCTTCACATTAGGTGGATCAGTTGGTTTCAAATTCTAAGTTTTTTAAAATTTAACGAAACCTAAAAAGGGAAGGTGTTAAAACCTTCCCTTTTTTTATGGAAAAATTAAAAGATTAGTGATTCATTTATTTATTGCCTTTAATTAAGGGCATTGTTATCCTTATCGGTTAGCTTAATTTAGGTGTTTGAAACAGCACGACTCTTTCTTTAGGATATACATGCTCTTATTATCAAAACAACAAGACTGGTTAGGTAACATCCGTGGCGACGTACTCGCCGGTACCGTAGTGGCTTTAGCCCTTATTCCTGAAGCGATTGCCTTCTCAGTTATTGCGGGCGTTGATCCTAAAGTGGGTTTATACGCCTCTTTCTGTATCGCTTTTATTACCGCTATTATCGGTGGTCGTCCAGGCATGATTTCGGCAGCTACCGGAGCCATGGCTTTGTTAATGGTCACTCTGGTTAAAGACCATGGTTTACAGTATTTATTAGCAGCAACTCTTTTAACAGGTGCGCTACAAATTATTTCCGGCTATTTTAAGCTGGGTAGCTTAATGAGTTTTGTCTCTCGTTCGGTAGTGACGGGCTTTGTCAACGCATTAGCCATTTTGATTTTTATGGCACAATTGCCTGAATTGACCAATGTCACCTGGCATGTCTACGCAATGACTGCTGCCGGCCTAGGCTTTATCTACCTATTTCCCTATGTGCCATTTATTGGCAAGATACTTCCTTCTCCTCTGGTTTGCATCGTTGTATTGACGGCTGTTGCCATGTATCTAAACCTGGATATTCGTACCGTGGGTGATATGGGTGAGTTACCTGATACACTGCCTATTTTCCTTTGGCCTGAAGTCCCTCTAAATTGGGAAACGCTGCAAATCATCCTGCCATATTCTGTGCCTTTAGCTGTTGTGGGTTTACTAGAGTCATTAATGACTGCCACTATTGTTGATGATTTAACCGATACAAACAGTGACAAAAACCGTGAATGTAAAGCTCAGGGCTTTGCCAATATTGGTGCTGGACTACTGGGTGGTATGGCAGGTTGTGCGATGATTGGACAATCTATTATCAATGTAAAATCAGGCGGACGTGGACGTTTATCGACCATGGTTGCGGGTATATTTTTACTGATTATGGTGGTGTTTTTAGACCAATGGATTAAGCAAATCCCTATGGCCGCTTTAGTTGCCGTGATGATTATGGTATCAATCGGTACCTTTAGCTGGGAATCCTTTATTCATCTAAAACAACATCCTTTATCAGCTAACGTCATCATGCTATCAACCGTTATCGTGGTAGTCTGGACACACAATTTAGCACTCGGCGTATTTGTTGGCGTACTGTTTGCAGCTCTTTTCTTTGCCAACAAAATCAGTCACTTTATGTATGTTGGCTCGGTGATGAATGATGAGACAGAAACACGTATTTATCATGTCCACGGACAAGTTTTCTTTAACTCTGCTGACCGTTTTGTTGCCAGCTTTGACTTTAAAGAAGCGGTCGATAAGATTACTATTGATTTAACACATGCTCATTTCTGGGATATTTCTGGTGTCTCAGCTTTAGATAAAGTTGTGTTAAAATTTCGTAGGGAAGGTGCTGACGTTGAGCTGATCGGTCAAAATGAAGCCAGTGCCACAATTATCGACCGTTTTGGTATACACGATAATCCAGAAGAAATTGAAAAAGTAATGGGAGGTCACTAAATGAATACTCAAAAACCACAAGTTCTTGCCTGTATTGATGGCGCAGCTCTTACTGAATCAGTTTGTGATTATGCCGCATGGATTGCACAAAAAGTAGATGCCCCCTTAAAGCTGCTTCATACCATTAATCATCATCATGAAAGCGCTATCACTTCAGACTTTTCAGGAAATATTGGTTTAGGGACTCAAGAGCACTTATTAGAAGAAATAACCCTGCTTGAACAGCAACAAAGCAAACTAAAAATGCAGCAAGGTAAACTGATCATACAAGCTGCTAGAGATCATGTTGAGAAATCAGGGGTTAACGATATTTCGACCACTCAACGACATGGTAATTTAATAGAAGCGGTAATTGATCTGGAAAATGATATTCGACTTCTAGTACTTGGTTTGCGCGGTCAAATCCATGACAAACAAGAAAACCAGATTGGTGCAAAATTAGAAGCAGTGATTCGAGCTTTACATCGCCCCCTATTAATTGTTAATGGCTCATTCAAAACACCTGAATGTATTATGCTGGCTTATGACGGTAGTGCAGCGGCGGATAAAGCTGTCGATATGGTAGCAAGCAGTCCTTTGTATCAAGGCCTAACTTGTCACTTAGTCTGTGTCAACAATAACCAGGAGACAGCCGCACAATTACTGGAACAGGCGAGCAATAAATTAAAAGCAGCTAACAATATTGTTGTTATAACGGCTAAATTAAAAGGTAAAGCAGACCAGGAATTATGTGCTTATCAACAGGCGAACAACATTGATTTGACTGTGATGGGGGCTTTTAGCCATACTCGTCTGCACGACATGTTATTAGGTAGTTTTACCCATAAAATGCTGGTTAACACTAAAAAGCCATTATTGCTGCTTAGATAGTCAGCATACAAAAATCATTCTGCTTAAACTATGGATCTACATGAATTGCATGTAGATCCACGCA